>DATLUW010000028.1:0-3887 GCA_035577825.1 Actinomycetota bacterium
GGCGCCACGGGCACCAGCGGTACCTCCGGCACCAGCGGCACCTCCGGGACGTCGGGGACGTCCGGCACGTCCGGGACCAGCGGCACGAGCGGGACCTCCGGCACGTCGGGGACGTCCGGCGCATCCGGCCTGGCGAACTGCACGCCCGACCAGCTCAACCTCGTCAAGGCCGGACAGCTCACCGTCGGGACCGACAACCCGGCCTACCCGCCGTGGTTCTCCGGCGGCTCGCCCAAGGGTTCCATGTGGAAGGTCGACGACCCGAACAACGGCAAGGGCCTCGAGAGCGCGGTGGCCTTCGAGGTCGCCAAGCGCCTTGGGTTCTCCAAGGACCAGGTCGAGTGGGTGGTCGCCCCGTTCAACCAGACCTACGCGCCCGGCTCGAAGAACTACGACTTCGCGATCGAGCAGATCTCGTTCACGCCCAAGCGCGCCGAGGCCGTCGACTTCTCCGACAGCTACTACGACGTCAACCAGGCGCTCGTGGCCGTGAAGGGCACGCCGGCCGCGTCGGCGACGACCCTCGATGCGGTCAAGAAGCTCAAGCTGGCCGCCCCGATCGGGACGACCGCGTACACGTTCATCACCGACGTCATCCAGCCGGACAGCGCGCCGGGCGCCTACAACACGCTGTCGGACACGGTGGCCGCGCTGAACGCCCACCAGATCGACGCCATGGTCGTCGACCTGCCGACCGCGCTGTACATCGCCGACCCGTTCGTCCAGGAGGTCAAGAACTCGACCGTTGTCGGCCAGTTCGCGAACCCGACCGGCACCGGCACGACCGACCACGTGGCGATGGCGTTCCAGAAGGGGAACCCCCTGGTGACCTGCGTGAACGCGGCGCTCGCGGCGATGAAGGCCGACGGGACGCTCGCCCACCTGCAGGACGTGTGGCTGTCCCAGAAGACGAACGTCGGCACGGTCCCGGTCATCAAGACGTGACCCCCGCGGCGTGAGCTCGGGGAACGCGTACGACCTGAGCGAACTGCCGGCGCCCGGCGGGGGGCCGGACCAGGGAGACCGCCGTTCGCGGCTGTTCGGAGGGAAGTCGGCGCTCCGCAAGGAGGGCGCGAAGGGCGTCGCGATCGCGGTTCTCAGCACGGTCGTCGTGCTCGGTGCGATCGTCTGGATCGTCGTCCACTCGAAGAACTGGCCGGCGGTCAAGCAGGCGTTCTTCAACGGGCAGGAGTTCAAGGACACCTTTCCGAGGATCGCGAGGGCGTTCGTCCACAACATCGAGTGGTGCCTGATCGCAGAGGCGTTCATCCTGGCGTTCGCGCTGCTCCTCGCGATCCTCCGGAACCTCCCTGGACCGGTGTTCTTCCCGCTCCGGTTGATGGTGATCGTCTACACGGACGTGTTCCGGGGCATCCCGCTGATCCTGCTCGTCTATCTGCTGGGGTTCGGGATCCCGTCCCTCCAGCTCCCCGGTCTGCCCAACTCGGCGGCGTTCTGGGGGATCGTGGCGCTGATCCTGTGCTACTCGGCCTACGTCGCGGAGGTGTACCGCGCCGGGCTGGACTCGGTGCACCCGAGCCAGACCGCGGCGGCTCGGGCGCTGGGCCTGTCTCGCTGGAAGACGCTCCGGTTCGTGGTGGTCCCGCAGGCGGTGAGGAACGTGCTTCCCCCGCTGCTCAACGACTTCATCGGCCTGCAGAAGGACACGGCGATCGTCGGGTTCGTCGCCCTCACGGTGGACGCGATGAAGCAGGCCCAGATCGACCAGAGCGGGGACTTCAACTTCACGCCGCTGCTGTGCGCCACCCTGCTGTTCCTGCTCATCACGATCCCGCTGACGCGGCTGGTGGACGTCCTCATCTCCCGGCAGCGCGCGCGCCGGCTGGGAGGAACCGCCGTATGAGCGCCAACGGGTCCACCGAGGCGCTGCGGCTCGAGGGCATTCACAAGACGTTCGGGAAGAACGAGGTGCTGAAGGGCATCGACCTGACGGTGACCGAGCACGAGGTGCTCTGCCTGATCGGGGCGTCGGGCTCGGGGAAGTCGACGCTCCTCCGCTGCGTCAATCTCCTGGAACCCGTCGACGCGGGCCGCGTGGTCATCGAAGGGCGCGACGTGGGGGAGCGCGGCGTCGACGTGAACGAACTCCGGCGAAGGATCGGGATCGTGTTCCAGTCGTTCAACCTGTTCCCGCACATGACGGTGTTGCGGAACATCACGCTCGGGCCGACCGAAGGGCTCCGGCGTTCGAAGAGGGAAGCCGAGGCGAAGGCCGATGAGCTCCTGGCCCGGTTCGGGCTGGCCGACAAGCGCGACGACTACCCGGATCGGCTGTCCGGCGGGCAGCAGCAGCGGGTGGCGATCGTGCGGGCGCTCGCGATGCAGCCCCGGCTGATGCTGCTCGACGAGGTCACGAGCGCGCTCGACCCCGAGCTCGTGGCCGAGGTGCTGAACGTGATCCGGGAGCTGGCGGAGTCCGGCATGACCATGCTGATCGCGACCCACGAGATGGGGTTCGCCCGCGATATCGCCGACCGGGTGGTGTTCCTCGACGGCGGCCGCATCCTCGAGGAGGGTCCGCCGGACAAGATCTTCAGCGAACCCGACAACGAGCGCACTCGGGCGTTCCTCCAGCGGATCATCGAGGCGGGCCGGCTGTAGGGTTATCCGAGCCATGGACGAACACCGGCTGGAGATCGGGGCCTTGCGGCAGATGCCGTTCTTCGCGGACCTCGGCGACGACGACCTCGGCGAGGTCGTCCGGATCGGGACCCACCAGCACTTCGAGTCGGGCGAGGAAATCGTGGTGCAGGGCGACGCCGGCGACGGCATGTACATCGTGCTGGAGGGCCGCGCGCAGGTCGACGTCGGCGGGCGGTTCCACAACCTCGAGCCCGGGGCGTTCGTCGGCGAGATGGCCCTCATCCGCAAGCGCAAGCGCTCCGCCACCGTGAAGGCGATCGAGCCGGTGACCGCGCTGAAGGTCTCGGCCGAGGACTTCCACGCGTTCCTCATGGCGCACCCCGGCGTCGCGGTGGCCATGCTCGGGGCGGTCATCGACCGCCTGAACGAGGTGCAGGAGCGCGTCGACGCCTGGATGGCCTGACCGGCTGAACCGGCTCATGCAAAGCCGAACCGACCCGCAAGAAATCGACCCGACGCCGCCCGATTCGGTCCGTTTCTTCGTAAGGCAACCCGGGTAATCCGCTCCGTAGCGGTCCGATCGATGCGCCCGCCGTTCGATCCCGACCGCGAGGTCGGAACGGAGGTGTCCGGATGGGTACTCGGGTGCAGAAGGACGGCGAGGAGGTCGTCGAGACCGACGTCCCGCAGCGCATGGACCGTCTGCCGTGGAGCCGGTGGCACTGGCTGGTCGTGATCGCGCTCGGCGTGACGTGGGTGCTCGACGGGCTCGAAGTCACGATCGTCGGCTCGATCGCGTCGGTCCTGCAGCGCAAGGACACGCTGGCCCTCTCGGCGACCGAGATCGGACTGGCCGGCAGCGTCTACATCGTCGGGGCGGTCGTCGGGGCGTTCGGCTTCGGGTACCTGACCGACCGACTGGGCCGCAAGCGGCTGTTCATGTGGACGCTCCTCCTCTATCTGTGCGCCACCGTGGCTACCGCGTTCTCGTGGGGGGCGGCGGCGTTCTTCGTGTTCCGGTTCTTCACGGGCATGGGCATCGGCGGCGAGTACGCGGCGATCAACTCGGCCACCGAGGAGCTGAACCCCGCGCGCGTCCGCGGCCGGGTCGAGCTGGCGATCAACGGCTCGTGGTGGGCGGGAACGGCGGCCGGCGCCGCGCTCACGCTCGTCGTGCTGAACCCGGCGCTGTTCGCGCCCGACGTCGGCTGGCGGCTGGCGTTCGGCCTCGGCGCGGTCCTCGGGCTCGGCGTCCTGTTGATCCGGCGGCTGATCCCCGAGAG
>DATLUW010000029.1:0-5795 GCA_035577825.1 Actinomycetota bacterium
AGTTCGCGGAGCTTCGACCGAGGCTGAACTGGGACCGCATCGAGGGCAGGCTGGCCGGCCGGCCGGGCGCACAGCGGCTGGCGGTGACGAGCGGCGGCACGATCCCCGACCGGGGGCTGTTCCCGGTGTTCATCGCGGCGGAGAAGGGCCCGCGGGTCGGCGAGCTCGACGAGGAGATGGTCTACGAGTCGCGCCCCGGTGACGTGTTCATCCTCGGGACGTCGTCGTGGCGGATCGAGGAGATCACCCACGACCGGGTGCTGGTGACGCCGGCGCCGGGGGTTCCGGGGCGGATGCCGTTCTGGCACGGCGACTCGCTCGGTCGGCCGGCGGAGCTCGGGCGGGCGCTCGGCGGATTCATCCGGGAGCTCACCCGGCTGCAGCCGGAGCAACAGCTGACGCGTCTGCGGGACGCCGGCCTCGACGAGCGCGCCGCGAACAACCTCGTGCAGTACGTGGCCGAACAGCGCGACGCGACCGGCGTGCTGCCCGACGACCGCACCATCGTGGTCGAACGCTTCCGCGACGAGCTGGGGGACTGGCGCGTGTGCATCCACTCGCCGTTCGGCGCCCGGGTGCACGCGCCCTGGGCGCAGGCCATCGAGCAGCGCGTTCGCGAACGGACCGGCCTCGAGGTCCAGACGATGGTCGACGACGACGGCATCGTGGTCAGGCTGCCCGAAGCCGACGAGGCACCGCCGTCCGACTCCGTCCTGTTCGAACCGGAGGAGATCGAGGAGGTCGTGACCGACGCCGTGGGCGGCTCGGCGCTGTTCGCGTCGCGGTTCCGGGAGAACGCCGCCCGCGCGCTGCTGCTCCCTCGCAGGTCGCCCGGACGGAGGACGCCGCTGTGGCAGCAGCGGCAGAAGTCGGCGTCGCTGCTGCAGGTGGCCGGGAAGTACGGGTCGTTCCCGATGATCCTCGAGACGTTCCGGGAGTGCCTGCAGGACGCGTTCGACCTGCCGTCGTTGAAGGAGCTCATGCAGGCGATCCGCAGCCGCGAGGTCCGGCTGGTGGAGGTCGACACGCCGATGCCGTCGCCGTTCGCGTCGTCGCTGCTGTTCGGGTACGTGGCGGCGTTCATGTACGAGGGCGACGCGCCGATGGCCGAGCGCCGAGCGCAGGCGCTCACGCTCGACCGCCGGGTGCTGGCCGAGCTGCTCGGCCGGGACGAGCTGCGGGAGCTGGTCGACTCCGACGTCCTGCAGGACCTCGAGCTCGAGCTGCAGCGGCTGGCCGACGACTGGAAGGCCCGCGACCGCGACGGCGTGCACGACCTGCTCCGCATGGTCGGCGACCTCTCGACCCAGGAGGCCCTCGACCGCGTGGTCGATCCGTCGCTCGGCCCGACCTGGCTGCACGACCTCGAGGGCGAACGCCGCTCCGTCCGCATCCGCGTCGCCGGTGAGGAGCGGTGGATCGCCGCCGAGGACGCGGCGCGGTTTCGCGACGCACTGGGGACCGCGCTCCCGCCCGGTCTGCCCGCCGCCTTCCTCGAACCCGTCGACGACCCCGTCCGCGACCTGGTCAGCCGCTTCGCGCGGACGCACGGGCCGTTCGCCGAGAGCGAACCCGGCGCGCGGCTCGGGCTGGGCGTGGCGGTCGTGCGGGACGCGCTCGTGAGACTCGAGGAGGCCGGTCGCGCCGTTCGCGGCGAGTTCCGGCCGGACGGCGGGGGACAGGAGTGGGTCGACGCGGACGTGCTGCGCCGGCTCCGGCGTCGGTCGCTGGCGGCGATGCGCCGCGAGGCCGAACCCGTCCCGCAGGTCGCGCTGGCCCGGTTCCTGCCGGCGTGGCACGGGATCGGGCGGGGCGCGTCGCTCCGGAGCGACCCCGATGCCGTTCTCAGGGTGATCGAGCAGGTCCAGGGCGTGCCGATCCCGGCCTCGGTACTGGAGCGCCAGGTGCTGGCGTCGCGGCTGCCCGGGTACCGGCCGGCCGCGCTCGACGAGCTGTGCTCGGCAGGCGAGGTCGTGTGGGTCGGGCACGGCGCGATCGGGGCGGACGACGGGTGGGTGGCGCTATACCTCGCCGACGCCGCCCTCGAGCTGATGCCGGACCCGATGTTCGACCCGGCGACGCTGACGCCCCTGGCGGCCTCGCTCCTCGAGGCGCTCCGCGGCCGGGGGGCGATGTTCTTCCGGCAGCTCTCCGACCAAGTGGGCTCGACCGACGACCACGAGGCGGTGCTCGCGCTGTGGGAGCTCTCGTGGGCGGGCCTCGCGACGAACGACACCCTCGCGCCGCTGCGGTCGTTGCTGTCGGGTGGCGCGCGGGCCCGCCGCGCACGGCGTCCCGCGGGACGGATGGGACGGGGGCGGCCGGCGTTCCCGTCGCGGATGGGCCCGCCCGCCGCAGCGGGCAGGTGGTATCCGGTCCCCGAACCCGAACACAATGCAACGCGCAGGCTGCACGCCCAGGCCCAGCAGCTGCTGGCCCGGCACGGCGTCCTGACCCGGCCGGCCGCGGCGGCCGAACGCGTGACCGGCGGGTACGCGGCCGTGTACCCCGTGCTCAAGGCCATGGAGGAGTCCGGCAAGGCCCGGCGCGGGTACTACGTCGAGGGGCTCGGCGGGGCGCAGTTCGCGCTGCCGGGCGCGGTCGACCGCCTCCGCGCGCTGACCGAGCGCCCGCGCGAGCCCGAGTCGCTGGTGCTGGCGGCATGCGACCCGGCGCAGCCGTACGGCGCCGCGCTGCCCTGGCCCGACCGGCCGGGCGAGGGCGAGCACCGCCACCGGCCCGGGCGGAAGGCCGGGGCGGTCGTCGTGCTGGTCGAGGGCTCGCCGGCGCTGTACGTCGAGCGCGGCGGCCGAACCGTGCTGTCGTTCACCGAGGACCACGACGACCTCGAACGCGCCGCGCTGGCCCTGTCGCTGGCGGTCAAGGAGGGCATCGTCGGCGGCCTGACCGTCGAACGGGCCGATGGCGCGGGGGTGTTCGACTCGCCGCTCGCGGAGGTGTTGGCCGGGGCCGGGTTCACGCTCTCGCCGCGCGGCCTCCGCCTCCGCGGCTGACCAGGGCGGTGCCCGAGGGCGACGACATCTGGAAGCTCTGTTCGCGGCTGCACGAACGCCTGGCCGGCAACACGCTCGTGCGAACCGACTTCCGCGTGCCGGCGCTCGCCACGGTCGACCTTGCGGGCCGCGTCGTCGAACGTGTCGAGTCGCGCGGCAAGCACATCCTCATGCGGGTCGACTCCGGCGACACGATCCGCAGCCACCTCAAGATGGACGGCGCCTGGCGCGTGCAGCGGACCGGCGAACGCCCGCGCGGCCGGTGGCACGAGGTCCGCGCGGTGCTCACCACCGACCGGTGGGTCGCGATCGGGACCCTGCTCGGCGTCCTCGAGCTCTGGCCCACATCGGCCGAACCCGACCACCTCGGTCACCTCGGCCCCGACGTGCTCGGCCGGGACTGGGATCCTGCGGAGGCGCTGCGGCGCCTCACCGCCGATCCGGCGCGCCCGGTCGGCGAGGCGCTCGTCGACCAGCGCGTGATGGCCGGCCCGGGGAACGTCTACCGCTCCGAGATCTGCTTCCTCCGCGGCGTCGACCCGCGAACCCCGGTGGGCGACGTCCCCGACCCCGCCGCGATGGTCGCACTGACGAAGCGCCTGCTGGAGGCGAACCGGACCCGTCCCGCCCGCGTCACGACCGGCAACACCCGGGAGGGACAGCGGCTGTGGGTCTACGGCCGGCGCGCCGAACCGTGCCGCCGGTGCGGCACCCCGATCGAGAAGATCACGCAAGGCGAACAGCCCGGGGAACGAGTCGTCTACCTCTGCCCCTCCTGCCAGGCGCTCCGCTGAGGCGGCGCCGCCGGGTGCGAAGCGGTCCCCGCGGTGGCTGCGGGTCCGAGTCGGTACCGTTGCCGGCGTGAACAGCTCCACGGGCGGAGAGCGGCGGCACGACGGATTCGCCGGGCACAGCGTCGTGCTGGTCGAGGGCGTCAGCGACCAGCTCGCGCTCGAGGCGCTCGCGGCACGGCGCGGCCGCGACCTCACCGCGGAGGGCGTCGCCGTCCTGCCGATGGGCGGCTCGAAGAACATCGGCCGGTTCCTCGACACATACGGTCCGAGCGGGCTCGACGTTCGCCTGGCCGGTCTGTGCGACGAGGCCGAGATCGACGACTACGCGCGGGCCCTCGAGCGCGCCGGGCTCGGCTTCGGCCTGACGCGCGACGACCTCGAGCGGATGGGGTTCTTCGTCTGCGTGAGCGACCTCGAAGCCGAGCTCATCCGGGCGCTCGGCGCGGCCGCCGTCCTGCTGGTGATCGAGGCGCACGGCGAGCAGTCGGTGTTCCGCACGTTCCAGAAGCAGCCCGAGTGGCGCGACCGGCCGATCGAGGACCAGCTGTGGCGGTTCCTCGGCGTGGGGAGCGGGCGCAAGATCCGCCTGGGCCCGGCGCTCGTCGACGCGCTCGACCTCGAGCGCGTCCCCCGCCCGCTCGACGCCGTGCTCTCGGCCGTCGCGTGAGACCGGCCCGCGCCGCCTTCAGGCGGCGGCGCGGCGACGGCCCGCCGAACCCCGGACGAAGGCCGCCAGGAGGCAGGCACCGAGCGCCGCCTCCGCCCACCAGATCCACGAGGGCCCCAGCAGCCGCTGCGAGACGACCCGGGCGAGGGGTTCGAGCAGGAACGCCGCCGCGACCGGCAGGGCCCACAGCCACGACCGTTCGGTTCGCCACCGCCAGCCCAGGTAGCCGAACAACGGCCCGGTCACCACGCCGCCCACGATCACCCGGACGTTCGACGCGAGCAGGCCGGGGAGCGCGGCCGGCGCTTCCCGGAGTGGGATCTCGAGCGGGCCCACCGTCATCGCGAAGTACCCGACCAGCCCGGCGAAGGTCGCGATGGAGCCGACCAGGACCGCCCCGCGGGCGCTCTCCTGTCTCGCGCCGAAGACGAACGGCAGCAGCAGCCACAGCGCCGACATCTGGCTGAGCGAGATCGTCCACGGGCCGAGGGCGACCATCGGCTTCAGGCTGCCGATGTACTGATCGGCCGCTCCGAACACGAACCCGGCGACCGCGGCCACCAGGAACGCGCGCCGGCCGGACCCGTGCGGCCGCGTTCGACTCGATTCCATGGCGAGCATCACCCTATCGCGAGCGCGCGGCGATCAGGGACCCTCCATTCCCGGCATCGACAGCAGCTCGAGCACGTCGATCGTGTTACCGGGAACCGTGAGGTGCGGGTGCTCGGCGAGCAGGCTCGTCGCGGCATCGACCGAGTCTGCCTGGAGGATCGAGTAGCCGGACGCCTGACTCGCGCTGTCCGAGGTCGAACCGGGTTCGAGGTGCGTCCGCGCCTCGAGGGGCACGCCGAGGTCGAGGACCGCGTCTCGGGCCTGCTGCGCCCAGGCCATCCACGCGTCCATGCCGGCCTTGGCCTCCTCCGGCGAGGCGTTCGCCATCACCTCGGACGCGGACATCGGCGAGTTGTACAGAACCAGGAACTTCGCCATCTCCCTCGCTCCGTCCTCGGGCATCGGACTCGAGTCCCACCCTCGAAACGAACTGACCACCGGTCCGTCGAAGTGTCAAGTCGGCACCGGCATCGGGTGTGCACACCGAGCCCGTGCCCGCCTGAGGTCGCTCGCGGCTTCTCATTGAGAACACACTTGCAATCGGCCTTCCGGCCTCACTAGCATCCGACCGTCGTCAACTGAGGAGGGGGATCACGATGCGACGAACATTCATTACCATCGTCGCACTATCGCTCACAACGATCGCACTCGGAATCGTCGATACCAACCCAGCAATCGCCAACAACGATCCACACCACGTATTCCTGC
>DATLUW010000030.1:0-7760 GCA_035577825.1 Actinomycetota bacterium
GCTCGGGGGGTCACGCTGACCCACTCGCTGCCGGCGCTCGCCGTGGATCCGGCGTCCTGGATGCCGCGGCTGGCGGCCGGGGAGGGGGGCCTGTCCGGCCCGGCGATCCGGCCGATCGCGCTGCAGGCCGTCCATCGCGTCGCGACGGCCATGCCGGACACCCCGGTGATCGGCGTTGGGGGCATCGCCACGCCGGGCGACGCGGTTGAGTTCCTGCTGGCGGGGGCGTGGGCGGTCCAGGTTGGGACTGCGGTCTTCGCCAACCCTGCGGCCGCGGTGGAGGCGGCCGCCGGCGTGCAGCGGTTCCTGGCGGACGCGGGGCTCGGCTCGGTGGCGGAGCTCCGCGGGGCGATGGGACGTCCGCCCAGGTCCGCCCAAGCGGCTCCGGAGTCCGAGGCGGAGGCCGCGGCGGGCGCGGAGACCTAGGTGGCGGCGCAGCCGGAACGCGCGCCCCGGCGGAACCCGCTCATCGTTGCCCTCGACCGGCCGGACCTGGACGGGGCGGAGCAGCTCGCCGCGGCGCTCGCCGGCAGCGTCGGCATGCTGAAGGTCGGGCTCGAGCTGTTCGTCTCGGCGGGGCCGGACTCCGTCCGGCGGATCCGGGAGCACGCGCCGGTGTTCTGCGACCTGAAGCTCCACGACATCCCGACCACGGTGGGCCGGGCGGCGCGCCAGGCCGGACGGCTCGGGCCGACGCTGCTCACCGTGCACGCGCTGGGCGGGGAGGCGATGGTCCGCGCCGCCGCCGAGGAGGCCGCGGCCGGCGCCGAGGAGGCCGGGTTCGTGGCGCCGAGTGTGATCGCCGTGACGGTGCTCTCGAGCGTCGGCGCCGAGTCGCTCGCGTCGCCGGGCTCACTCGCATTCGAGGCGGTGTCGGCCGGCGCGGCCGGCGTGGTCACGTCGGGCGAGCACGTCAAGGAGGTCCGCGAGGCCCTCGGCGACGGCCCGCTGGTGGTCGTTCCCGGCATCCGTCCGGGCGGGTTCGGATCGAACGACCACGTCCGGGTGCTCACGCCGCGCGAGGCGCTCGCGGCGGGCGCGGACCACATCGTGGTCGGCCGCCCGGTGACCGGTGCGAGCGACCCGGCGGCGGCCGCGCGCATGGTCCTCGCCGAGATCGGCTGAACCAACATCGCCAAACCCCTTGCGCCGCAAGTGCCTCGAACGCTTCGATGCGGACATCGGTGCTGCGGCTCGACCTGAGATTGACGTTGAGGATGGCGTGCCCGTACGGCTTTGCATCGCGGCACGACCGCGTGCGTATAATGCCGCGTTCCTCGACCTGAATCCCCGATCGCAAGGAGGCAGTTGATGCCCCTCCCGACCCTCAACGAAGAGCAGCGCAGAGAAGCACTGGCCAAGGCCGCCGAGGCCCGGCGCAAGCGAGCGGAGATCAAAGCCGAGCTCAAGTCCGGGAAGCGGAACCTGAAGGACATCCTGGAGACTCAGGGCGACGACACCGTCGGCAAGATGAAGGTCTCCACCGTGCTCGAGTCGCTGCCCGGGGTCGGCAAGGTCAAGGCCCGCAAGCTCATGGAGCAGCTCGACATCTCGGCCACCCGTCGCGTCCGGGGCCTCGGCGCGAAACAGAAGGCCCACCTCCTGGACGAGTTCTCCAAGAAGTAGGGCCAGGGCCGTCGACCGGGACGACGCGCCGACCCGCGCTCCACTCGAGCCCCCTGCGGGGGGCTCGAATGCGTCGGGCGCCGGCGGGCCGCGTCGCGGGAGGCTGTTCGTGATCTCCGGCCCCTCGGGCGTCGGCAAGGGGACCGTCGTCCACCGGGTGCTCTCGCTCGACCCGTCGCTGTACTACTCCGTCTCCGCGAAGACCCGCGCGCCGCGGCCGGGCGAGGTGAACGGCCGCGAGTACTGGTTCGTCTCGGAGGAGGAGTTCGACCGGATGATCGAAGCCGGTGAGCTCCTCGAGCACGCGTCGATGTTCGGCCACCGCTCGGGGACGCCGGCCCGGCCCGTGGAGGACGCGCGGGCGGCCGGTGTCGACGTGCTGCTCGAGATCGACGTCCGCGGGGCCGCCCAGATCCGGGAGCGCGTCCCGGACTCGGTGCTGATCTTCCTGGAGCCGCCGTCGCAGCAGGAGCTGGTTCGGCGGCTCGAGGCGCGGGGCACCGAGCACGGCGCCGACCTCGAACGCCGCCTGGCGCGCGTCGACGAGGAGATGGCGGCGGGGGAGCACTTCGACCATCGCGTGGTGAACGACGAGGTCGACCGTGCGGCGGCCGAAGTCATGGCTATACTCGAACGGTACGGACACACGGCCTGACCAGCGCGAACGCCGCTGGACGCGGCACACGTGCTGGCACGAAAGGAACCCATTCGCATGATCGAGCCGAAGATCGACGACCTCATGAAGGCCGTGGACTCCAAGTTCAGCCTGGTGACCCTGTCCGCGAAGCGGGCGCGGGAGATCAACTCGTACTACTCGCAGCTCGGCGAGGGCCGCGGCGAGTTCGTGCCGCCGCTCGTTGAGTCGGCGGGGCTGCGCAACAAGCCGCTCACGATCGCCCTCGAGGAGATCGCCGAGGGCAAGGTGTCGTTCGAGCGGCCCGAGGGGCTGCAGGAACGCATCAAGTAGCTCGCCCGATCCCGTCCGTCCGCGGTCTCCCGGGAGGGCCGTGATGGTCGAACCGAACGCCGAAGCGCCGCTCGCGGGCCGCCGCGTGCTGCTCGGCGTCACGGGCGGGATCGCCGCCTACAAGGCCGTGCTGCTCGCCCGGGTGTGCATGAAGGCCGGCGCCACCGTCCAGGTCGTGATGACGCAGGCTGCGACGCGGTTCGTCGGCCCGGACACGTTCACCGCGCTGACCGGGCTCCCCGCGCGCACCGACGTCTTCGAGGAGGTCGAACACGTCCTCCACGTCCGCATGGCGCACGAGGCCGACGTCGCGGTCGTCGCGCCCGCCACGGCGAACGTCATCGCCCGCCTGGCGCTTGGGCTCGCGGACGACATGGTGACGTCGACGCTGCTCGAGGCCCGCTGCCCGGTGGTCATCGCGCCAGCCATGCACACGGGCATGTACGAGCACCCGGCCACGCAGGAGCACCTCGCGACGCTCCGCTCACGCGGGGCGGTGATCGTCGGACCCGCCGTCGGCTCGCTGGCCGCGGGCGACGAGGGCCTGGGCCGCATGAGCGAACCGGACGAGATACTCGCCGCGGTCATCGCCGCGGTCGGCTCGCAGCCGGAGCACGACCTGGCGGGCAGAACGATCCTCGTGACCGCCGGACCGACGCACGAGCCGATCGACCCGGTTCGGTTCATCGGGAACAACTCGAGCGGCCGTATGGGCTACGCGGTGGCGCGCGAGGCCGCGGCGCGCGGTGCGCGGGTGATCCTCGTTTCGGGCCCCGTGGCGATCGCGTCCCCGCCGGACGTCGAGGTCGTCGACGTGACCACCGCCCAGGAGATGCGCGACGCCGTCATGTCCCACCTCGACCGCGTCGACGCCGTGGTCAAGGCCGCCGCGGTGGCGGATTGGCGCCCGGCCGGTGTCGCCGGCGAGAAGCTCAAGAAGGACGCCGGCGCTCCGCAGTTCGACCTGGTGCCGACGCCCGACATCCTCGCCGAGCTCGGCCGTTCGAAGGGCGACCGAGTCCTGGTGGGCTTCGCCGCGGAGACGGAGAACCTCGAGGCAGCCGGCCGCCGCAAGCTCGAGTCCAAGGGCCTCGACCTCATCGTCGTCAATCAGGTCGGCCGCGAGGGCACCGGATTCGGCAGCGAGACGAACGACGCGATGATCCTGTCGTCCACCGGCGACGACGAACCCATGCGCTCCTGGACCAAGCCCGAGCTCGCCGGCGCCATCCTCGATCGCGTCGCCAAGCTGCTCGCCGAACGCGCCTGATCCACCTTCGAGGTCGGGTCGGGGTGGCCGGTATACTCCCGCCGACATGGTGCACCGGTATCTGTTCACCTCGGAGAGCGTGACCGAGGGGCACCCCGACAAGCTGGCGGACCAGATCTCGGACGCGGTGCTCGACGCCATCTTCGAGGAGGACCCGAACGGGCGCGTGGCCTGCGAGACGTTGGTCACGACCGGGCTTGCGATCGTGGCAGGGGAGATCTCGACCGAGATCTACGTCGACATCCCGAAGGTCGTCCGGCGCACGATCAACGAGATCGGGTACACGGATGCGACGTTCGGGATCGACGGCGCGACGTGCGGCGTGATCACGGCGATCCAGGAGCAGTCGGCCGACATCGCACTCGGCGTCGACAAGGCCCGCGAGGTCAAGGAGGGGTCGCACGACGACCTGGACACGCTCGGCGCGGGTGATCAGGGGATGATGTTCGGCTTCGCGAGCCGGGACACCGAGGAGCTCATGCCGCTGCCCATCGCCATGGCCCACCGCCTGGCGAAGCGACTGGCCGACGTCCGCAAAGCGGGCGTCGTTCCCTATCTGCGGCCGGACGGGAAGTCGCAGGTCACGATCGAGTACGAGGGGAACATCCCGATCCGAGTCGACACCGTGCTGATCTCCGCGCAGCACCGCGAGGAGGTCGACCTCGACAGCCTCCTGAAGCCCGACGTCGAGGCCGAGGTGATCGACCCGATCCTGCGGGAGTTCCCCGAGCTCGACACGAGCGGCGTCCGCGTGCTGGTGAACCCGACCGGGCGGTTCGAGCTCGGCGGTCCGAAGGCCGACACGGGGCTCACCGGGCGCAAGATCATGGTCGACTCGTACGGCGGCATGGCCCCGCACGGCGGTGGCTGCTTCAGCGGCAAGGACCCCACGAAGGTCGACCGCAGCGCGGCCTACATGGCGCGCTACGTGGCGAAGAACGTGGTCGCGTCCGGGCTCGCCGACCGCGTGCAGCTGCAGGTCGCGTACGCGATCGGCACCGCGCACCCGGTGTCGATGACGGTCGACACGTTCGGGACCGAGCAGGCCGACCCGGCGAAGATCCTCGACGCGGTCCGGCAGACGTTCGACTTCCGGCCGGCGGCGATCATCCGCGACCTCGACCTGCGGCGGCCGATCTACAAGGAGACCGCCGCCTACGGGCACTTCGGGCGCAAGGGCCTCCCGTGGGAGGAGACCGACCGCGCCGACGACCTCCGCCGGGCGCTCGGGTAGCCCGGGCCCGGCCACGTCCGCACCCACGCCGAACCTTCACGAACCACCTCCCGACCCCGACGGCGTCCTCGAAGGCCCGGTCGCCGTCTGCGTCGACCGGCCGCTGCTGTCACTCGACCGGGAGTTCACCTACTCGCTCGACGCGGCCATGGGCGCCGGCATCGGTTCGCTCGTCCAGGTGCCGTTCCACGGGAAGCCCACGAGGGGGTGGGTGCTCGGGGCGACCGACGACGTCCCGCCGCGGATGCTGGCCGTCAAGAAGGCGGTGTCGCCGGTCCGGTTCTTCGACGAGCGAATGCTCGCGCTGGCGCGGTGGATGGCCGAGCGGTACGTCGCGCCGCTCGCGACCTGCCTGGTGCGCCTGACGCCGCCGCGGGTGGCCGCCGAGGAACGCTCCGCTGCCGAAGCCGATGCTCCGGGATCGCCGGGTTCGCCCATCGTGCCGGCGTTCGAGGATGTGCCGCTCCGATACCGCTCGGGCGAATCGCTGGTGGCGGCGCTCGCCGGCGGGCGGGGGGCGTTCGTCGTTCGGCCCGCGCCGGAGGACGAGCAGGCCATCGCCGTCGAGGCGGTGGCGAGGGCGCTCGCGTCGGGCCGCACGGCGGTGGTGCTGGTCCCCGAGGCCGATCCCGTGCCGGCGACCGCGGCGGCCGTCGTGGAGGCGTTCGGTGACGAGGTCGCGCTGCTGCTCGGCGGCTCCGACCGCCTGCGGTACCGGGCCTGGCTGGCCGCGCACGCCGGGCGCCGGCGGGTGGTGGTGGGATCGCGGGCGTCGGTGTTCGCTCCGGTGAAGGACCTCGGCCTGATCTGGATCTCCCGGGAGTCGCACCCCGGCCACCGCGAGGAGCGGTCGCCGGCCGCCAACGTCCGGGACATCGCCCTGGCCCGGACGAGGATCGAGGGCGCCGTGTGCGTGATGAGCGCCCTGTGCCCCACCGCCGAGGCCATGGCGGCGGGGGCCACCGAGGTGAGCCCGGCCGGGCGCGCGTGGCCGCCGGTGGAGGTCGTCCGCCCGGGCCCGGAGGGACGGGCTCCCCGCCTGGTGTCGGCCCTCGCTGCGGCGAAGCGGGCGTTCCTGTACTCGCCGCTCCCCGGCTACGGCATCGCCCGGGTGTGCCGATCGTGCGGCGAGCCCGCGAGGTGCGCGGTCTGCGCCGGGACCCTCCGCCAGGAGGGGGGTGAGATCCGCTGTGTGGTCTGTGAGGCGCCCGGCCGCTGCGCGAACTGCGGCGGAACGGCGTTCGGGCTGGCCCGCGGCGGCGCCGAACGCGTCGAGGAGTGGGCGGGACGCGTGGCGAACGTCCCGGTCCGGCGGATCGACGTCGACGCGGGCGCTCCGGCGTCGTTCGACGTCGACGGCATCGTCGTCGGGGGGCCGGAGGCCGTGAAGGACCTCCCCCCGCCGGGGCTGGACCTGGTCGGCGTGCTGGACGCCGACCTCGCCGCCCGCCGTCCCGGGCTCACCTCCGGCGAACGGTCGCTCGCCCTGTGGATGGAGGCCGCCGCGTGGGCACGCCCCTCGGGCCGCGTGATCGTCCAGTCGAACCGCCCGAACGACCCGCTGGTACAGGCACTCGTGGCCGGGAACCCGGGGCGGTTCCACCGGGCGGACGGCGCGCGGCGGGCGGCCGCCGGGTTCCCGGTGGGGTTCCCCGTGTTCCGCGTGACCGGGACCGCCGGGCTCGAACCCGCCCTGGCCGAGCTGCAGCCGGTCACATTGCTGGCGACCGGCGTCGACGACGGGCAGGTGTGCCTGGCGACCGTCCGTCCGGACGACGTGCCCCGGTTCGGCCGGGCGATGCGCGACCTCGCCGGGCGCGGGGTGGTCGCCAGGGTCGAGGCCGAGCCGCACCTGTAATCTTCGGTCCCGTCGATGCAGGCGCAGCCCTGGCGACCGGGAAGCCAACCGAACGAGGAACGACGACAGCCGTGACGATCCATCCCATCCGCCAGCTCGGCGACCCCGTCCTTCGGCAGCCGGCCGCACGGGTCGAACGCTTCGACGACGCGCTCGCCGCGCTCGCGGCCGACATGATCGAGACGATGTACGACGCGCCCGGCGTCGGCCTCGCGGGCCCGCAGATCGGGCGTTCGATCCGGTTGATCGTCTACGACGACGGCGACGGCAGCGGTGCGCGCGCGCTCGCGAACCCCGAGATCTCGGGCCTCGAGGGGGAGGAGGTCATGGAGGAGGGGTGCCTGTCGGTACGCGGGCCCTACGCGGAGACGAAGCGGGCCGCGCGGCTGCACGTGCGCGGGCAGGACCTCACCGGCCGACCGGTGGAGTTCGACGCCGAGGGGTTCCTCGCCCGGATCATGCAGCACGAGACCGACCACCTCGACGGCATGCTGTTCATCGACCGGATCGACGACGAGGCCCGCCGCGAGGTCATGCGGCAGCTCCGCGAGCAGGAGGTGTCGGGCGGCCGCCAGGGCCGGCGGTTCCGCCGGTCGTGACCGCCGGAGCGCTCGCTCGTGAGGGCGTCGTGAGCGGTCCGCTCCGCATCGCGTACCTGGGGAACGACCCCTGGTCGGTTCCTCCGCTGGCGGCGCTCGCGGCGTCCGAGCACCGGCCCGTGCTGGTGGCGACCCGCGTCCCCCGTCCGGCCCGGCGCGGCTCGGCCGTGGTGCCGACCCCGGTGGCCGAGGAGGCGCGACGGCTG
>DATLUW010000031.1:0-19847 GCA_035577825.1 Actinomycetota bacterium
TCAGGCGGCGTCTTCGGCGGCCGCGCGGCGGATCGTGATGTCGCCACTCACCGTCTTCGCGCGGATCTCGAGGTCGGGCGCGCTCTCGGCCTGCGGCGAGGAGCTCACGTCCAGGTCCGAACGCGTCTGCCCACTGACCGAGCTGAGGTCGAGGAAGCTCCGCGAGCCCACCAGGATCCCGACGTCGAGGTCGCCCGACACCGAGTTCAGGCGCACCGCGCCGTGCGACACCTGCCCGATCCGAACGTCGCCCGACACCGTCCTGCCGGTCAGGTCGGCCCCGGCGACGTCGACGTCGACGCTGCCCGAGACCACGTGGATCGAGGCGCGGCGGTGGGCGGTTCCCACCCGAACCGAACCCGAGGCCACGTCGATGTCGAGGTCGCGCAGGGCGTTCGCCAAGCGGACGTCGCCGCTCCCGGTCTTCATGCTCGCGCTCCCGCGCAGCTCGTCGATCTGCAGGTCGCCCGATCCGGACCGGTACTTGCACGACCCGAACGAACCCTCGGCGCGCACGTCGGCGGCCCCGGTCGCGATGTCGAGATTCGCGCCCTCGCGAGTGGTGATCACGACGCGATACCGGCCCTCGCGGAACCGCTTGCGGCCCACCTTGACCTCGAGCGAGGTGCCGTCGTGGTTGAGGCGGCACTCCACCTCGGCGGGGTCGATCGCGCGGTCGAGGCGCTCGACCTCGACGGTGGTCTCGGTCGCGTCCGGGACGGCCGTGATGTCGAGGCTCCCGGCGGGAACCGACACGGAGAGGTCGAGTGATTCCTTCGTCTGGAACGTCTGGTTCATGGCTGGTGCTCCTTCCTAGCTCGTGGCGTAGCCGGTCAGTCGCCGGCCGGAACGCCGGGGCGGTGGTGCGGAGGTGGACCGTGTGAGCTCACGCACGATCCAGGTGTTGGCGGAGACGCGGTCGCGCGATGCCGCACGTTCGATCGATTCCTTGAGCGCGCCCGGCAGCCGGAGCGTGATCCGGGCGTTCATGCCCTCCTCGGTCGGGCCATCGAGCTGCTCGCCTGCCGGTTCCTCGTCGACGAAGACGAACGACGGCTCCTGGCCCGCGAGGCGAACCTCGACGTGGCCGGAGGGGAGCTGGGCGGAGACCTCGACTGCCCCCTCGCCGAGGAGGTCGAGCAGACGCATCGAGGCCTGGGCGCGCAGCGGGCCGGCGAGCCGGTCGGCCGCCTCGGCGACCGGCCCCTCGCCGATCCCGGCGAGCGCCGCCAGGTCGCCCAGCAGTCCGTCGACGTATGCGGTGGTGTTCATCGGATGGGTTCCTCCCGTCGTTCGGTGTCGTTCACGGCGGCATTATGACAGCACTCTGACATCATCGTCAAGTCAGACCCGACTGCCGCGTGGTCATTCGCACGGCGACCACGTTTCGAGGCCCACCGGCCGGGTGGCAAGCGGCGGCGGCTGGATCGTGGCGTACGACCGACGGACGCCGGCTCAGGGACAGGACCGGGTCGACAGGAGCAGCGGCGGACGGGGCGGCCGGTCGAAGTTGAACGCGGCCAGCAGGTCCGCCGCCACGGCGTCGCGGTCGCCGAGGGGCGCGAGGTTCCACAGGTCCTCGATCAGCCGCAGGACCGAGGAGAACTCGTACGTCGTGTGGTCGACGAACCCCCGCCGGGCCCACGGCGAGATGATCAGCGCGGGCACCCGGGGACCCAGGCCGTACAGGTCGTCGTGCGGCGGCGGCACGTGGTCGTAGAAGCCGCCGAAGTCGTCCCAGACGACGACCACCGCGGTGCTGGCCCAGGCCGGGCTCCGCATGATCCCGTCCAGCAGGCGCACGGTCCAGTTCTCGCCGTCGCAGACGCTGTACGGGGGGTGGTCGGACTCCGGGACCGGCGGGACCACCCACGAGACCGCGGGCATGCGTCCGGCCGCGACGTCGGTGAGGAACGACGACCCGGGCACGACGTTCCGCCACTCGGGCCCGAAGCGCACGTGCCGGATCAGCCGCAGCGGCTGGGCCCACCCGCCCGCTCCCGAGTAGTACTTCCACGAGATCCCGTGCGCGCTCAGGCGGTCGGGCAGGACCGGGATGTCCGTGCACGCCCGGCGTTTCATCCAGTACTGCTTCAGCGCCCCCAACCGGGCCTGCTCCTCCAGCGAGAACGCCCGGGCGGTGCCCTCCGGGCCGAGCACCTTGAACGACAGCGCGAGCTCGCGGGGGTCGTCGCAGTACTCGATCGGCGCCGGGAACGGCTCGGCCGGCCCGAGGAACCGGTCGGACTGCCCGGCCACCGACCACAGGTGCTCGACCATCGTGTGGCCGTAGACCGAGGAGAAGAACCGGTCGGCCAGCGTGAACCGCTCCGCGTACCGCCAGTAGTTCGGGATCTGCCACCGCCGGTACTGCACGTACGACTTGAGATCGTGGCCGTCCCAGAGCGCGTCGAAGCAGTTCATCTTCCCGCCGTTCACCACGCGGATGCCGGCGGCGAAGTCGTGCGACGGACCATCCTGGCGGTCGGCGGCCTGCCGCAGCGGCACCCACGTGCCGTTGCACCGCTGCCCGCGCGTGGCCCCGTCCGCGCCCGGGAACTGCCCGAAGTAGGTGTCGAAGGTCCGGTTCTCCTTGATGACGAACACGATGTGCTTGAGGTGGCGCCGGGCCTGCCCGATCGTCGGAGCGCGCTCGGTGGCGGCCGCGTGCGGGACCGGGAGGAGCGCGAGGCCGGCGACGGCGGCGCCGATGAGGGCGATCGCGATCGCCGCTCGTCGAATCCTGCCGGCCCACATGGCGTGTTCGATGCTAGGAGCCGCTCCGCGCTGGTTCAAGGGGTCGCCGCGGGCGCCCGGGCGGACGGGGGTCGCTCGGTCCTCGACCAAGCGGGGACGGTCCGGTAGCATTCCGTCATGGAACACCCGAACGCCTGCCCTTCCCCGGGCGGGCGTTTCGCGTATCCGGCCCGTATCGACGGTTCACAGGCACCGTAGGAGGCTCGCGTGGAGTTCGAGATCGGCATGGGGAAGACCGCCCGCAAGGCGTACGGGTTCGACGACGTCGCGATCGTCCCATCGAGGCGAACCCGCAACCCCGACGACGTCGACATCTCGTGGGAGATCGACGCGTACACGTTCGGCCTGCCGATGCTCGCGAGCGCGATGGACGGCGTCGTGTCGCCGCAGACGGCGATCCAGGTCGGTCAGCTCGGCGGCCTCGCCGTCCTCAACCTCGAGGGCCTCCAGACCCGCTACGAGGACCCCGATCCCGTGTTCGACGAGATCGCCGCCCTCACCGACGACAAGGCCACGAGACGGATGCAGGAGCTCTACCAGGAGCCCATCAAGGAAGAGCTCATCGTCCGGCGGATCAAGGAGATCAAGGAGTCCGGCGTCACCGCGGCGGCCTCGCTCACCCCCCAGCGGGTCCGGCAGTACCAGCATCTGGTCCTCGAGGCCGAGCTCGACATCCTCGTGATCCAGGGAACGGTCGTTTCCGCGGAGCACGTGTCCACCAGGACCGAACCCCTGAACCTCAAGGAGTTCATCACCACGTTCGACCTGCCGGTCATCGTGGGCGGCGTCGCGTCCTACTCGACCGCGCTGCACCTCATGCGAACCGGCGCGGTCGGCGTGCTGGTCGGCGTCGGGCCCGGCGCGGCCTGCACCACCAGAGGCGTCATCGGCGTCGGTGTTCCCCAGGCCACGGCCATCGCCGACGCGGCCGGCGCGCGCATGACCCACCTGCACGAGACCGGCCGGTACTGCCACGTGATCGCCGACGGCGGCATGCGAACCGGCGGCGACATCGCCAAGGCCATCGCGTGCGGGGCGGACTCGGTGATGATCGGTTCGCCGCTCACTCGCGCGTACGAGGCGCCCGGCCGCGGCCACCACTGGGGCATGGCCACGTTCCACCCGACGCTCCCCCGCGGGGCTCGCGTGAAGACCCGCCAGGTCGCGAGCCTCGAGGAGATCCTCGTCGGGCCCGCCCACGAGAACGACGGCACGCTCAACCTGTTCGGCGCCCTGCGGATGTCGATGGCCACCACCGGCTACGCGAACATCCGCGAGTTCCAGAAGGCCGAGCTCGTGATCGCGCCCTCGATCAAGTCGGAGGGCAAGACGTACCAGCGCTCCCAGGGCGTCGGGATGGCCTGAGGACCGACCATGAACGACGAGCCCGAGCCGCTGTCCACCGGGGCCCGCGACCCGCGCCCGGTGCTCGTGCTGGACTTCGGCGCGCAGTACGCGCAGCTCATCGCGCGGCGGATCCGCGAGGCGCACGTCTACTCGGAGATCGTGCCGTTCGACGCCACCGTCGATGAGCTTCGAAGCCGGCGTCCGGCCGGGCTCATCCTCTCCGGCGGACCCGCCAGCGTGTACGAGCCCGGCGCGCCCTCCATCGACCCGGCTGTGTTCGACCTCGGCGTGCCGGTGCTCGGCATCTGCTACGGCCAACAGGTCATGGCGCGGGCGCTCGGCGGTCACGTGGCGCCGACCGGGGCCCGCGAGTACGGCCGCACCGACCTCGAGGTGCTCTCGCCCGGCGTGGTGCTCGCCGACCTCCCCGAGCGCGAGACGGTCTGGATGAGCCACGGCGACGCGGTCGACCGGGCGCCGGAGGGCTTCCGAGTCACCGCCCGCACCGACGCCATCCCGATCGCCGCCATGGAGGACCCCGAGCGAGGGCTGTACTCCGTGCAGTTCCATCCCGAGGTCGCCCACACGCCGCGCGGCCAGGACGTCATGAAGCGGTTCCTGTACGACGGCTGCGGCCTGTTGCCCGACTGGACCCCCGCGAACGTCATCGAACGGAGCGTCGAACGCATCCGCGAACAGGTCGGCTCCCGGGAGGCGATCTGCGCCCTGTCCGGCGGCGTCGACTCCGCGGTGGCCGCGCTGCTCGTGTACAAGGCCATCGGCGACCGCCTGACCTGCGTGTTCGTCGACACCGGGCTCCTCCGCGAGGGCGAGCCCGAACAGGTCGAGGACACGTTCGCCCGCCACTTCCGCGTTCCCCTGATCCACGTGAAGGCGGCCGACCGGTTCCTCGCGAAGCTCGCCGGCGTGGACGAGCCCGAGAGCAAGCGCAAGATCATCGGGGAGGAGTTCATCCGGGTGTTCGAGGAGGTGGCGCGGGAGCACCGCGGCGCGAAGTTCCTCGTCCAGGGAACGCTCTACCCGGACGTGATCGAGAGCGGCTCGGCCACGGCCGCCAAGATCAAGAGCCACCACAACGTCGGCGGCCTGCCCGAGGACATGGACTTCGAGCTGGTCGAACCGCTGCGGGACCTGTTCAAGGACGAGGTGCGGAGCGTGGGCGCAGAGCTCGGTCTGCCCGAGGAGATCACGCAGCGCCAGCCGTTCCCCGGGCCGGGGCTCGCGGTGCGCGTGATCGGCGACATCACGGCCGAGCGCCTCGCCCTGGTTCGCGCGGCCGATCACATCCTGCGCGAGGAGATCCGCCGCGCCGGCCTCGACCGCGAGCTGTGGCAGTGGTACGCGGCGCTGCTGGCCGGGGTTCGATCCGTCGGCGTCATGGGCGACGGCCGCACCTACCAGCACCCGATCGTGATCCGCGCGGTGACCAGCGAGGACGCGATGACGGCCGACTGGGCCCGACTGCCGTACGACGTCCTCGACCGCATCGCCTCGCGGATCGTCGCGGAGGTTCCCGGCGTCAACCGCGTCGTCTACGACGTCAGCAGCAAGCCCCCGGCCACCATCGAGTGGGAGTAGGCGCTCAGCTCGGGGTCGGCACCTCGGTCACCCAGACCGAGCCGAACCCGACCGCCACGCGGGTCGGGCGCCCGCCGACCGTGTCCGTCGCGTCGACCGTCCCGCCCGGGTCGACCTTCGACACCGTCCCGTCGCTCGCGTTCGCCACCCACATGGCGTCGGGGCCGCGGGCCACCCCGATGGGCTCGGCGCCGACCTCGACGTTCTCGCCGCCGCCTCGGCCGTCGACCGGGAGCCGGGTCACGACGGCGTTCGACCGGTCGGTGACCCACACGGCCCCGAAGCCGTACGTCACGAACGTCGGCGTCGTGCTCGTCAAGGGGATCGGGTCGCCGATCGTGCCGCTGCGCTCGTCCACGGTCGTGAGCGTCGCGAGCCCCCGGCTCAGCGCGTAGACCCGTCCGTCGCCGGCGGCCACCGCGTCGCCGCCGATGTCGACGTGCCGCTCGACCTTGCCCGATTGGAGGTTCACCTCGTACAGGTCCTGGACCCCCAGCACCCACAGGGCTCCACCGTCGATGGCCATCCCGCCGCAGCAGACGTGGAGGTCCGTCGAGCCGACCTCCTCGTTGGTGCTGGCGTCGATGCGGACGAGCCGGCAGTCCGCGCAGCCCGGCGAGCCGGAGGCCACCCAGACGTCCTTGCCGCTCACGAGCACGGTCGTTGGGAACCGGACGGGGATGGTGGCGACGACCGTTCCGGTGCTCGGGTTGACCTTCGCGACCGAGTTGCCGTTGAAGTCGGCCACCCAGACGAACCCGAACCCGGTCGTGACGTCGTGACCGGACACGTCGCCGTTCGAGGTCAGGTTGATCGGAACCCGCGCGGCTTCCTTGCCGGTGTTCGGGTCGACCGCCACCGCGCCGAGGAACTGCCCGCCGGGGCCGCCCGGGGTCGCCCCGCTCGTCCCGCCCGGCGTGGTCCGGCTCGGGCCCGTCGTGGCGCCGGTCGCCGCGGGGCTCCCCGGTGCGCTCGACGACGCCTGGGGCGACCCTCCCGAGCCGCCGGCCACGATCGCGATCACCGCACCCACGGCGACGACCGCCGCGACGATCCCCACGATCAGTGCCCGGCGGCGCCGCCCGCCCGCGCCGCCGCCCGATTCGCCCGGGTCGGGCACGTCGAGCGCCGGAAGCTCCGGCCGGGCGGCCTCCGATTCCACCTCGAACACGTTCCATTCGCCCGGGACGCCCTTGAGCTCGCGCGATCCCAGCGGATCGAACCGCAGCGCCGAGCCCGCGGCCAGGTCGCGGACGGTCGACGTGACGACGACCTCGCCGGCGCTGGCCAGCGAGGCCACGCGCGCGCCGATGTGCACCGCGATCCCGCCGACCTTGCCGTCCACGGTCTCGCACTCGCCGGCGTGGAGGCCCGCCCGGATGGGCACGCCCCGCGCCCACATCGACTCGACGATGGCGGCGGCCGCCCGGACGCCGTCGTTCGGCGCGTCGAAGGCCGCGAAGAACCCGTCGCCCGCCGTGTCGATCTCGCGCCCGTGGAACCTCCGGACCTCACGCCGCGCGACGTCGTAGTAGACGCGGATGACGGCGTTCCAGCGGCGGTCGCCCACCTCGGCCGCCAGCTCGGTCGAGCCGACGACGTCGGTGAACAGGATCGTCGCGACGAACCGGTCGCCCCCTCGCGGCATGGCGGTGAGTGTGGGTCACCGCCACCCTTCGTACAAGCCCGTGGGACGCGCCTCGCGGGTCAGGGGTTCGGCGAGTGCGTGACCTTCGGCGTGTGTTCCTTCTTCTGCTTGTCGACGGTCACGTGGAACTTGTAGCCGCCGATGATCAGCAGGAACAGGATCACCAGGACCACCGCAATGACGACCTGGGCGATCCGGGCGACGGGGTCGTAGGCGCGCGGCGCCCTCGAGCGGCCCATCGGCGGTTCGGCCGCGGCGGGCGGCGGGGTCGACGTCGAGACGACCGGCTGAGGCTCGGTGGGTCGGTGTTCCGGGGGTGTGGACATGGCTTTCACGCTACCTCGAACCGCGCCGGGCCTGCAGGCGGCCCGTCCAGGAACAGCAGGCTGATGCCGGCGGAAACCACGGGCGTTTCCTCTTCGCATGCGGGCGCTGGGGAAGGGTCGACTCGGTCTTCCCCGCTCCGACGGCGGCCATGCGTGGGAATTCCCTCACCCGCGCGGCAGCCCGAACCCGGGGACGGTGCGACCGGGGGCGGGACCGGGTCCCGACCCGACGGGGCCGGATGGCCCGCGAATCCCGGCTTGCCTTCTTGGTCCACTCCGCCAGAGGATGGGGGCTACGCCACGTCGGTGGATCGGTCTGGGGAAACCATGGCAAACGGGCGGCAGGAACCGGCGACCTCCGGGTCGAGTCCGGAGGCCGGTGCGGGGGGGCAAGACGGTTGGGTTGAGGCGACCCCCGCCGCCCTCCGCGAGGAGTCCTGGGGAACCGCCATCTGGAAGAGCGCGGTGATCCTGGTGCTGTCCGCGCTGGCATTCGTGGTGGTTCCCGATCGGCTGTTCTCGTACCTGGCCCTGCATGTCGGCCCCCGGCTGCGAGACACACTGGTGCTGCTCGAGGTCGTGGTCGCGTTCGTGCTCCTCACGTGGCTGTTCATCCGGCTGCAGCCGAGGGGACGGCGGGCGTGACACGGTTCGAGGCCCGGGCGGTCGGCCCCGAGTGGTACGACGCGAACGTCCCCTGCACCCGTGCCTGTCCGGTCCTCACCAACGCTGGGCGCTACGTCGCGGCCATCGCCCAGGGCCTCGACGACCTCGCCTACACGATCGCCAGGGCGCCGAACCCGTTCCCGTCGATCTGCGGCCGGGTGTGCGCCGCGCCGTGCGAGTCGGCGTGCCGCCGCGGCGACATCGACAGCCCCATCGCGATCCGGGCGTTGAAGCGGTTCGTCTCGGAACGGGCGGGCGTCGAGAGCAGCCAGGCTGAACGGCTGTGGCTGGAGGGGGTCCGCCGGCTGCCGAAGCGGCCGGAGCGGGTGGCGGTCGTCGGCGCGGGGCCGGCCGGGCTCGCCTGCGCGCACGACCTCGCCGCGTCCGGCTACTCGCCGGTCGTGTTCGACGCCGCGGACCGGCCGGGCGGCATGATGGTGCTCGGCATCCCGACGTACCGCCTCCGCCGGGAGCTCGTCCAGGCGGAGATCCGCGCGATCCTCGGGCTCGGCGTCGAGCTCCGGCTGAACCAGCGCCTGGGCTCGGACTTCTCGCTCCGATCGCTCCGCGACGAGGGGTTCGCGGCCGTGTTCGTCGCGACCGGGGCGACGCGGAGCCGCGACCTGCAGATCCCCGGTGTCGAGCTCGACGGCGTGCTGAAGGCGGTCGACTTCCTCATCAACGCGAACAGCGGGTACCGCGTGGAGCTGGGGGACCGCGTCGTCGTGGTCGGCGGCGGGAACGTCGCCCTCGACGTGGCCCGGACGGCGCTCCGCGAACCCGCCGGAACCGGACCCGTCCCGCTCGGCGAGCCCGTGGGAACCGAGACGGCCGCGTTCGACGTCGCGCGCATGGCCGTGCGGATGGGGGCGAGGGACGTCCGGGTGGTCGCGCTGGAGTCCCGGGCGGAGATGCCGGCCCACGAGTACGAGATCCAGGAGGCCGAGGAGGAAGGCATCCGGATCTTCCACCGGCTGGGCCCCCACCGGGTTCTCGGCGAACACCACGTCGAGGGCCTCGAGACGGTGCGGGTGTCCTCGGTGTTCGACGCCAACGGCCGGTTCAACCCCACGTTCGTCGACGGGACCGAGTCCGCGATGGCCTGCGACTCGGTCATCCTCGCGATCGGCCAGGCCCCCGACCTGTCGTGGGTCGAGCCGGACGACGGCCTCGAGCTCTCGCCGCGGGGAACGATCGCCGTCGACCGGGCCTCGCTCGCAACGTCGGGCGCCGGCGTGTACGCGGGCGGCGACGCGGCGTTCGGTCCACGGAACCTCATCGACGCGATCGCCGACGGCCGGCGGGCGGCCGCCTCGATCCACCGGCTGATCTCGGGGGAGGACGCCGAGGACGCTCCGAGGCCGTCCATGGTTCGCCGGCTCCTGCCGGTGGCCACCGTCAACCGGCCGCTGCAGGACTACGACTCGGTGCCGAGGGTGCCGATCCCGTCCGAGGTCTCCGAGCGGCGCATCGGCGTCCCGGAGGTCGAGCTCGGCTACACGGAGGAGGAGGCCCGCCGCGAGGCGGGCCGTTGCCTGCAGTGCTTCCTCAACATCGAGCTCGACACCAGCCTCTGCATCCTGTGCGGCGGGTGCGTGGACGTGTGCCCCGAGCACTGCATCCGCATCGTCCCGTCCGGGTCGATCGCCGGAACACCGGCCGCGGAATCGCCGGCGGCCGACGCGCGGTCGGCCAGCACGCTCGTGATCCAGGAGGACTTCTGCATCCGGTGCGGGCTGTGCATCGACCGCTGTCCCACCCACGCCCTGTCGTTCGAAGGGTGGACCGAGACGTCGACGGCCGCCCGGCGGCCCGAGCCGATCCCGAGCTGAGGAGACGGACGTGGGCGACGACGGCGACGAGCGGGGGAGGATCCGGGACAACCAGGTGGTGAAGTCCGTGTTCCGGCCGGGCTCCGTCTACCGGCGGAACGAGGTGTACCGGTCGATCGTCCGCCATCCCAGGGCCGACACGCCGCGCGGCCGGGCGATGACCTCGTTCAACAACTTCTTCCTGCACGTCTATCCGGTGAAGACCCCCCGCAGGGTGCTGTCGTTCCGGTCGACGTTCCGGCTGGGATTCATCGCCGCGGTGCTGTTCGTGATCCTGTTCATCTCGGGTACGTACCTGATGTTCTTCTACACGCCGACCGTCCCGGACGCGTACTTCGACATGCACAACCTCGCGACGACCGTGGCGTTCGGGCAGTTCGTCAGGAACATCCACCGGTGGTCGGCGCACCTCATGGTGCTCGTCGTGCTGCTGCACATGGTGCGGGTGTTCTACTCGGGTGCCTACAAGCGGCCGCGGCAGTTCAACTGGGTGCTCGGGATGGGCCTGTTGGTGCTCACCCTGGCGCTGTCGTTCACCGGCTACCTGCTGCCCTGGGACCAGCTGGCGTTCTGGGCGATCACGGTGGGGACGACCATCGCCGGGTACGTCCCGATCCTGGGCGACGGCGCACGGCACATCCTGCTCGGCTCGAATGAGGTCGGCGCGCAGGCGCTGCTGCGGTTCTACGTCCTGCACATCTACGTGCTGCCGGGCCTCTTGATCCTGCTGCTGTCGGTGCACATCTGGCGGGTGCGCAAGGACGGGTTCGCGGTGATGGACCGGGACCTGGACCGGCTCGCGCCCCCGCCTGCCGCCACCACCGTGCAGCCGGAACCCGAACCGGCGCGCGCGGTCGCAGTGCCGAGCGTGGGCAACGAGGCCGCACCGAACGTGCCGGAGGCCGGGCCGGCAGCCGCCGGCACCCGCGAGGCGAGGTACCGGGTGCTCGGGACCGTTCCCCGGGAGGCCGAGGTCCGGGAGGCTCAGGAACCGGACGATTCGGTCTTCTCGTGGCCGCACATGCTGGTCCGGCACGTGGTGGTGGGGGCGGCGACCGTGGTCGGGATCTTCCTGTTGGCGATCTTCTTCAACGCGCCGCTGAAGGACATCGCGAACCCCGACCTCACTCCCGAGGTGGCGAAGGCTCCGTGGTACTTCGCCGGCCTGCAGGAGCTGCTCGCGCACTACCAGCCGATGATCGCGGGGGTCCTCGCACCCGGCGCCGCCATGGCGTTTCTCACGATCCTGCCGTACATCGACCGGAGCCGGGGCTGGCGGGTCCGGGACCGGAAGATGGTCGTCATCCTGTTCACCGTGCTCGCGGTGGTGGCCCTCGTCCTCACCCTGGTGGGCACCCTGTTCCGGGGCCCCGGTTGGCACTGGACGTGGCCCTGGCAGCACATGTTCGTGGAGCTCTGATCGACGTGGCCGACAACGACAAGCCCACCCAGTCCCCGGACCCATCGACCCCCGAACCGACGTCCGAGCCCGTCGAGCCGAAGCCCGAGCAGGAACACGGGATCGGCCGGCGGGAGTTCCTCAACACGACCTGGAAGGTGCTCGGTGCGGCGCTCGTGGTCGAGGCCGTGTGGACCAGCTACGACATCCTGCAGCCTCAGTCCTCAGCGGCCTCCGGCGGCGTCCTGGGCGCCGGGAGCGCGTCCGAATACCCCGAGGGCACCGTCAAGTACTTCCTCGACGGCCGGTTCTACGTCACCTCGTCGGACGGCAACTTGGTCGCGCTGTACCAGAAGTGCCCGCACCTCGGGTGCAAGGTGCCGTTCTGCGACAGCTCGGGGCAGTTCGAGTGCCCGTGCCACGGCAGCCGGTACAACATCCGCGGCGAGTACATCGCCGGACCGGCGCCGCACGGCATGGACCGGTTCCCGATCAAGATCGACGGCGGGCAGGTGTTCGTCGACACGACCTCGCCGGTCCAGGGCCCGCCGCGGGGCGTCGCCACGGTGTCGAACGTCCCGAAGGGGCCCTCCTGCGTGACCGTCGAGGGCTCGTCCGGGTCGACGGGCGAGTCCACGCCACCGGCGGGAGGGACGACGTGAGCGGCCACGGCCTCACCCCCGCGGGCGACGACCCGGCGCTGCAGCGGAGCCTCCGCCGGTGGATGGTCGCCGGCGCCGTGATCCTCGTGATCATGGTCGCGGCGTTCCCGCTGTACCGGGCCGTGGACTCCAGCCGGCGGAACGACGCGTTGAGCTCGCAGCAGTCGGCACTCGTGACGTCGGGTCAGCACCTCTGGTCGCTGAACTGCGCGGCCTGCCACGGCGACCACGGCCAGGGCATCTCCGCGCCGGCCCTCAACTCCCAGCAGTTCCTGGGCTCGGTGACCGACGAGCAGATCCTGCGGATCATCTCGGCCGGGATCTCGGGGACGGCGATGCCGGCGTGGTCGAACGAGTTCGGCGGACCGCTCACGGCCCAGGAGACCGCTGCGATCGTGGGCTACCTCCGGTCGCTCCAGCGCAAGGCGCCGAGCGTGCCGGACTGGCGCACGCGGTTCGTGAAGGGATGATCACGGTGCGCCGGTGCAGGGGTTCGCGGCACGGGGTGCTGGCGATCTCGGCCTCGGCGCTGTTGGTGCTCGCCGCCTGCGGCGGCTCGACCTCGTCGGGGCCGGGTGGCGGCTGGGCCACCATGGTGCCCCTCCCGACCGGCGCGGCCGCCGGGAGCGGCACCCACGCGACGGCGGTCGTTTCGGCGAACCCCGGGATCGTCACCGCGGATCTCGGCCAGAACAGTCCGACCGACATGTTCATCCACATGTCCTCGGTGACCGCCCCGGCCGGGAAGGTGACGTTCGTCGTGCAGAACGACGACACGCAGACCCACGAGTTCGTGGTGCTGAAGACCGACCACCCGGCCGCCGGGTTCCCCATCGGGAGCTTCGAGGGCGAGCAGAACCGCATCGACGAGGACACGGCGGGGACGAACGTCGGCGAGACCGGCGACATGAAGGGCGGCTCCTCGAAGACGCTGACGATCGACCTCCCGCCCGGCCACTACGCGATCGTCTGCAATCTCCCGGGCCACTACGCCGCCGGGATGCACGTGGACTTCTTCGCCACCCCGCCGGGGTCCACGCCGGTGGTGGCCGCGCTCGGGGACACCAGCCCCACCGAGATGTTCATCCACATGTCTTCGCCTTCGGCCCCCGCCGGACCGGTCAGCTTCATCGTCTCCAATGAGTCCACCGACATGAAGCACGAGCTGGTGGGGTTCCAGACCAAGACCGCCGCCAACGCGTTCCCCATCACCGGGTTCGAGGGGGACCCGAACAAGATCGACGAGGACACGGCGGGCAAGGTGGTACTCGACACCGGGGCGGACCTCCCGCCGGGCACCGCGATGATGATCACGGTGAACCTGGCCGAGGGCCACTACGCCCTGGTGTGCAACCTGTCCGGCCACTACGCCGCCGGGATGCACGTGGACTTCTTCGCCACCCCGCCGGGCGCGGTCGTCGACGCCGAGCTCGGCCAGACGAGCGACACCGACATGTTCATCCACCTGTCGTCGTCGGTCGCGCCGACCGGCTCCGTGAGCTTCGTCGTGGCGAACGACGACACGGTCACGCACGAGTTCGTCGTGCTGCAGACCGACCACCCGGCCGCCGGATTCCCCATCGGGAGCTTCGAAGGGGAGTCGAACCGCATCGACGAGGACACGGCCGGCACCAACGTCGGCGAGACCGGCGACATGAAGGCCGGGACGTCGCAGCTGCTCACGATCGACATGCCGGCGGGGCACTTCGCGATCGTCTGCAACCTTCCGGGCCACTACGCGGCCGGGATGCACGACGACTTCTGGACCGCCACCACCTGAGGCCGCCGCGCGACCGCGTCGCCGGGCGGCCGGGTCGGTACCGGCGCCTACAATCGGGGCGTGACACCCGCATCCCCCCGTCCGGCGGCCGATGCCGACACGCCGCCGACGCTCGACCTCGAGGCCCGCGAGGGCGAGCTGTCGCCGCTGCTGGAGCCGCTCAACCCCATCCAGCGCGAGGCCGTGCTGCACACCGAGGGCCCCGTGCTGATCGTGGCCGGCGCCGGTTCGGGCAAGACGCGCGCGCTCACGCACCGCGTCGCCTACCTGATCCGCGAACAGGGCGTCAGCCCGTACGAGATCCTCGCGATCACGTTTACGAACAAGGCGGCCCGCGAGATGGCAGAGCGCGTCGAGGGCCTGCTCGGCACCCGCGTGGCCAAGGGGATGTGGATCCTCACGTTCCACTCGTCGTGCGCGCGTATCCTCCGCCGCGAGCACAACCACCTCGGCCTGCCGTCGACGTTCTCGATCTACGACGAGGGGGACACGGAGCGGGTCCTGACGCTCGTGCTGAAGGAGCTCGAGCTCGACCCCAAGCGCTGGCCGCCGCGCGCCATGTCGTCGGCGATCGGCAAGGCGAAGGACGAGCTGTTGTCGCCGTCCCAGGTCATGGAGCGGGCCGGGAACTTCTACGACCGCCAGGTGGCCGAGGTCTACGCCCGATACGAGCGCCGCCTGCGGGCCGCCGGCGCGCTCGACTTCGACGACCTCATCAGCGAGACGGCGAGGCTGTTCCGGGACCACCCCGAGGTGCTCGAGCACTACCAGGAGCGGTTCCGCTACATCCTCGTCGACGAATACCAGGACACGAACCGGGCGCAGTACCACCTCGTCAACCTGCTCGCCGCGAAATACCGGAACCTCTGCGTGGTCGGCGACGCCGACCAGGGCGTGTACTCCTGGCGCGGCGCGACCATCCAGAACCTGCTCGACTTCGAACGCGACTATCCCGACGCCGAGATCTTCCTGATGGAGCAGAACTACCGCTCCACGCAGAACATCCTCGCCGTCGCGAACGCGCTGATCCGCCACAACGTCCACCGCAAACCGAAGAACCTGTGGACCGAGGGGCCGGGCGGCGAGCTGGTCGTTCGATTCCGGGCGGACTCCGAGCACGACGAGTCGGGGTTCGTCGCGCAGGAGATCGAACGCCTCCACGAGTCGGAGGGCTACCGGTACCGCGACGTGGCGGTGTTCTACCGGACGAACGCCCAGAGCCGCGTGCTCGAGGACATCTTCATGCGGGCGGGCATCCCGTACCGGGTGGTCGGCGGAGTCCGGTTCTACGAGCGCAAGGAGATCAAGGACCTCCTCGCGTACCTCCGGCTGCTGGTGAACCCGCAGGACCTCGTCAGCGCGCGCCGCGTGATCAACACGCCGAAGCGGGGGATCGGCGACGCGACGGTGGCCGCGATCGAGGAGTTCTCGCGGTGGGAGGAGATCCCGTTCATCGAAGCGGCGCGGCGGGTGGACGAGATCAGCGTGCTGGCCGCGCGGGCCCGCGGCGCGGTGGCGTCGTTCGTGCAGGTGCTCGATCGGCTGGCCGCGTTCGTCGAGGACGGGATGACGCCGTCGCAGTTGGTGCAGGCCGTCGCCCAGGAGTCCGGTTACCTGGCCGAGCTCGAGGCCGAGCGAACGGTCGAGGCGCAGGGGCGCATCGAGAACATCCAGGAGCTCTCCGGCGTGGCGGCCGAGTTCGAGGCGCGGGGCGGCGAAGGGCTGTCGAACTTCCTCGAGCAGGTCGCGCTGGTGAGCGACGCCGACCAGTACGACGAACGCGACTCGACGGTGACGCTGATGACGCTCCACATCGCCAAGGGGCTCGAGTTCCCTGTGGTGTTCATCGTGGGGATGGAGGACGGCGTGTTCCCGCACTACCGGTCGATGACCGACGCCGCGCAGCTCGAGGAGGAACGCCGCCTGGCGTACGTGGGCATCACGCGCGCCCGCGAGCGGCTGTACCTGACGAACGCCTGGAGCCGGTCGCTGTTCGGGCAGCTCTCGTACAACCCGCCGTCGCGGTTCCTCGCGGAGATCCCGCCGGAGCTCGTCCGCCAGATCGAACCCCGCGGCGGTCGCGGGCGGGGCGGCGGAGTGGGCGGCCGGGGCGGTCAGGTGTCGACCATCCGGGGCGGCCGCCCTCAGGTCGAGGTCGTGCCGGGGGACACCGTCGTGCACGACCGGTGGGGCGAGGGGGTGGTGCTCGCGGTGAACGGCCTCGGCGGCGACATGACCGCCACGGTCGCGTTCGAGGAAGTGGGGGAGAAGCGCCTCATGCTCTCGTTCGCGCCGCTGAAGAAGCTCTGACCGGCACCCGACGCTCGCTCGATCCCTCAACGTGGTCGGTGGGGTGCTCGCCGGAGGGGATCCTCGGCATCGTCGTTGCCCGCGGGTCCCCTGAGCGGAAGCTGTTCCCGGGGACCGGCGACCGATTGGGCTGACCGCGCTTCGCGACCGGGGCCGTGCGGCGCTGGGACGACTGCCACACGCGGAGGAACGTCAGCCCGCCCACCGCGAGGAGCGACGCGACCGCCGCGCCGGTGAAGGCGAGGCTCCAGGCGTCGGTTCCCGCCGCGAACGCGTGGACGGTGGCGACGAGGTAGAGCGCGAACGTCGCGAAGTGCACGCCGCGCCACACGCGCTTCGGGATCCGGCGCCGCAGCAGCGACGTGACCTCCACGGCGGCGAGGAGGTACATCGCCACGATGCCGAACGCCACCGCGAGCGGGCGCCAGGTCCCGGTGAGCGGGACGAGCACGTTCACGAGCCCGAAGTGCACGTACGTGTCGAGCAGGATCGAGACCATGTGGATGGCGACGAAGGTGACGGCGGCGCCGCCGAGGAACCGGTGCAGGTCGAACCACCACGCGGGCCGGGGGCGGTTCGTGACGGCCCGGGTCGAGACGACGAGGCCCCAGATCACCGATGCGGCCGCGAGCGCCCAAGCGACGATCCCGGCTGCGCGGGCCGAATACCAGATGACCTGCGCGCTCATGCCGGGGTCCGTTCGAGGCCGGCGAAGGCGCCGAGCCCGGCGGACTCGTGCACCGCGCCGTCCTCGTCGATCACCAGGCCCTGGGCGCCGTGGCGCTCCAGAAGGGCGAGCCCCTCGGCCGGGCCGGCCAGGAACGCGGCCTTGGACAGCACCTCGGCCTGCCAGCCCTCGGCGGCGACGGCCGTCGCAGCGACGACCGGCGTGTCGGCCGGGCGGCCGGTGGCGGGATCGATGAGGTGGTGCCGCCGGTCGCCGTCGGGGCCCCAGACGCGGCGGGTCCGGGTGCTGGTGGCGACGGCGCCGCGCTCGAGCGAGAGGAGGGCGGCCAGGCGGCTCCTGGTGGGGTGTTCGACCCCGGCGATCCAGGTGCCGCCGGACGGCGACTCGCCCTCGACGCGGAGGTCGCCGCCGAGGTTGACGCAGGCGCCGGCCGCGCCGTCGCGGAGCAGCGCCTCGACCACCAGGTCGGCCGCGAACCCCTTGCCGATACCGCCGGGGTCGAACCCGACGCCGCGCGGCACCGTCACCGTCGACGCGCCGCGGTCGACCATCACGCGGTCGAACCCGTCCACCACCACGACCGGGTCGCCGCTCGGCGCCGACTGGTCGATCGATGCGAAGTCGCGGTCGTAGCCGGCGCGTTCCAGCGCGCGGAGGATCGTGGGGTCGTAGCGGCCGTCGGTGACGTGGGCGCCCTCGATCGCGCGTTCGACCAGGGCGAGCGTGGCGCCGGAGACCGCGACCGGACTGCCGGCCTCGCGGTTCATCCGGGTGACCTCGCTCGTGTCCAGGAACCGGCTCCACCGGGCCTCCAGCTCGGTCACGAGGTCGCGGGCGAGCTCGAGGGAGGCCACCGTGCCGCCCACGACGATCACGTGGGCGTCGGAGCCCATGGCCGGGAACCGCGTCTCAGCTCGCATGGCTGATCGTGTTGGGCTGGCTGGAGGAGCCGGAGGATCCAGACGAGCCGGGCGAGGCGGACCACCCGCTCGAGCCCGATCCGGAGGAGGAGTTGTCGTTCGAGCTCGAGGAGGACGACCCGGTCGTGCCGGAGGTCGAACCCGTGGAGGACGACCCCGTGGAGGACGAGCCCGAGCTTCCGGAGGTCGAGCTCGTCGCGGACGTGCCGGCGGCGCGAGCCGCCATGGTGCCGGCGAGCCCGAGGAAGGTCAGCGCGCTCAGCACGGCCGCCACCACGCGCGAGCGTTTGGCGGCGTGCCGCCTGGGGGGGCGCCCGGCCGGCCGCCGGGAGGGGTTCGGCGTGGGGCGGCGGCCGGCCGGGCCCGCCGGGGCCTGTGGGGCCACGGGGTCGTCGTCCCACCGGAACCGGGGGCTGGTGGGTTCCATGTCGTCTCCTCGGGTCGTCGCGTTCATGGGGTGGAGCTTGGACCCCGACGCTGAGGAACCGGTTCCAGGGACCTGTGCGATTCCTGTGAGGCGCAGGTCGGCTCCGGCCCGATCAGGGGCCCTTCGCTAGACTCCACCGCGATGTCCACCGAGACGGGCGACCGTCCCCGGGTCGAGACCACCGATTCCAGCGCCACCGACGAGACCGGCACGTCCGCGCAGCCCGGCCGGAGTGAGCGCCACCGCCGAAAGCACGGCTCGCGCAGGTGGGTGCTCATCGGCGTCGGGGTCTTCGTGGTGCTGCTGGCCGCGGCGACCGTCGACGCCTACTACCAGGCCTACCGGGCCGTGAACGACCTCCGCCAGGTCGCCGACGGGCTGTCGGCGGCGCGCACGGCGCTCGCCAACGGCCACATGCCGAACGGCGACCCGTTCGCCACGGCGCTCGCCGACACCGAACGCATCCGCGAGGACATCGCGCACGCCCGGCCGACGTTCGGCTTCGTGGGCGCGGTGCCGTTCCTGGGGCGGCCGGTCGTGGCCGTGCGGCAGCTGGCCATCGCGAGCGAGGACGAGGCGAGGGCCGCCGTCGCCGCTCGGGACCTCATCGACGAGATGTCCGGCGGGGCGTTCCTGGCCTCCGGCGGTGGCACGCAGCGCGGGGACCACACGAAGTGCGCCGACGAGCCGACCAAGGAGGCCAAGCAGGCCTGCAAGGAGGCCCGTGACAAGGGCACCGCGAGCGGTACACCCGGCACCCAGAGCCCGGTGTACGCCGGCGGAAGGTTCGACCTGCAGGCGCTCGCGGCGTTCCAGCCCAAGGTCCAGGCGGTCGTCGACCAGCTGCAGGCGGCCCAGGCGGCCGTCGAGGCCGTGCCCACGGCGCCGTTCATCTCGAAGGCCACCCAGCTGAAGCAGGACCTGCTCGACCAGACGACACAGGCCGTGCGGGTGGGGGAATCCGCCCTGACCGGCATGCGGCTGCTGCCGCAGCTCTTCGGCGCTGACGGCCCGAAGCGGTACTTCGTCGCGTTCGGCGACCTGTCGTACCTCCGCGGCGCCGGGGGGTCCACGCTCGCCTACGCGATCCTCACCGCCGACGACGGCCACCTCCAGATCTCGCAGTCACAGCAGGTGTTCCGCAACCTCGACGACCAGACGAACGTCCCCGTCGAGGTCCCGCCGGACAACTGGTACCTCACCGGCCCGAACGCGCTGAAGGACCAGATCCGCCTCGGCAACGCGAACTACTCGCCGAACTTCCCGTCCTCGGCGGTCGTCATGGCGCGCATCTACGAGCAGCTCACCGGCGAGCACCTCGACGGCCTGATCCAGGTCGACGCCGCCGCGGTCGGCGACATGCTGAAGGCGGTCGGGCCGCTCGACGTTCCCCTGTGGAACGGGCAGGTGAACTCCTCGAACGTCGAGCGCATCGCGTACATCGACTCGCACCTCACGTACCCCAAGGGGCACGAGCGAAAGGACC
>DATLUW010000032.1:0-10007 GCA_035577825.1 Actinomycetota bacterium
GTGTCGGTCGTGTCGGAGATCGCCCGCGGGATCTTCCCCGGCAACGGCGGCTCGGGCGGGGCGCTGTTCTACGTCGTTCAGATCTTCACGCTGATCGTGCTGGTGCTGGCCGCGAACACGTCCTTCCAGGACTTCCCCCGGTTGTCCGCGATCCTGGCGCGCGACCAGTTCATGCCGCGGCAGTTCGAGAACCTGGGCGACCGGCTGGTGTTCTCGAACGGGGTCATCGTCCTGACCGTGCTGTCGTCGGCGCTGATCGTGCTGTTCGACGCGAACCTCGACCGGCTGATCCAGCTGTACGTGCTCGGCGTGTTCACCGCATTCACGCTCTCGCAGACCGGCATGGTCGTGCACTGGCGGAAAGCCGGCCGGGACGGGACGGAGCGGGCGTGGCGGCACCGGGCCGCGATCAACGGTGTCGGCGCCGCGGCCACCTGGCTCGTGACCCTGGTAGTGGCGTGGACGAAGTTCTCGCACGGGGCCTGGATCGTGATGGTGGCGGTGCCGGTGTTCGTCCTGATGTTCCGGGGGATCCGGCGGCACTACGCAAACGTGGCCGCGGCGCTGCACGCCGGGCGGGCCCGGACCCGGTCGGCCGCCGCCGTGAGCCACCCGCTGCTCGTGGTTCCGGACCTCGGCGTGGCGACGACGCGCGCCCTCGGGTACGTCCGAGCGATCGCCGGGAACGACTTCCGGGCGATCCACGTGGAGGACGACCCGTCGGGCGTCGACGTCGGGGCCGCCTGGTCGTGGGCGAGCCGCTCGGCCGTGCCGCTCGAGGTCGTGCACAGCCACGACGAGGTGCACGCGGTGCTGGACGCGGTCCGCGCCACACGCCCGGATCCCGACGGGTTCGTGAACGTCGTCGTCCCGGAGACCGTCGATGGCGCGTTCGCGGAGCTCCGCGGGATGTTCTCCCTGAAGCTCCGGCTGCTGTCGCTCCCGGACGTCGCGGTGACGAACGTGCCGGTGGTGCTCACCGCGGACGGGCCGCCGGTCGACCCACGGCCGCTCGTGCCGAACCGCCACGTCGCGCTCGTGTTCGTGGCCGGGGTGAACGACGCGGTCGCGCGCGCGGTGAGCTTCGCGCAGTCGCTCCGGGCGGCCGTGACGCGGGCCGTCTACTTCGCGCTCGAACCGACCGACGTGACCGGGATGATCGACGCGTGGTTCGAGAGCGGGATGCCGATCCCGCTCGACATGGTGGAGGCGCCGTACCGTGACCTCGGGCCGCCGATGCTCCGCGAGATCCGGCGGTACACCTCGCAGCCGGGAACCGTGGTCACCGTCGTGATCTACGACCTGCTGCTCGGCAAGCGACGGCACCTCCTGCTGCACAACCAGCGGTCGCTGTTCATCAAGCGCCTGCTGCTCCGCGAGCCGAACGTGGTCGTGACGAGCGTGCCGTTCCGCCTGGCGGACCCGACGCCGTGGGGGCGGCCTTCAGGTGACGTCGCGCCGGCGGAACACGACCAGGGCGGCGACGAGCGCGACGGCCGCGTCGCGGCCCGTTCGCATCAGGCCTCGGCGCCGCAGCGTTCGGCCACGTAGCGGGCCATGTGCTCGAGCGCTTCGCGCGGCGAGCCCTCCGGGAGGCGTTCGGCCAGCGCGAGGGCGCGACGGACCTCGCGCGTGACGGCCGCGCGGGCGTGGTCGAGCGACGCGGGCGCGCGGGCGATCTCGAGCGCGCGGGCGTGGCGCTCGCCGTCCGGCGGTCCGGCCGAGAGCAGGTCCCGCAGCTCGGCGGCGTCCGGCCCCTCGGTCAGCGCGTGCAGCACCGGCAGCGTGTACACGCCCTCCTTCATGTCGACGCCGGGTTCCTTGCCGAGGGTCGTCCCGGAGGAGATGACGTCCATGATGTCGTCCGACAGCTGGAACGCCATGCCCAGCGCGTCGCCGAACTCGTCGAGCGTCTCGACGTGCTCGGGCGCCGCATCGGAGAGCATCCCGCCGAGCCGGCACGACGTCGCGATGAGCGCGGCGGTCTTCCGGCGGATGGTGTCCATGTACGCCGCCTCGTCGCGGACGATGGCGCCTGCGTTCGTCACCTCGCGGACCTGGCCGTCGCAGACGATGGCGATGGTCTTCGCCAACAGGCGGGTGACCTCGGTGCCGAGGTCGGACGCGAGCTCGGCGGCCCGGGCGAACAGGTAGTCGCCCGAGACGATGGCGACGCTGTTCGACCACTGGGCGTTCACCGAGGGGACCCCGTGGCGGAACTCGGCCTCGTCGATCACGTCGTCGTGGTACAGCGTCGCGACGTGGGTGAGCTCGATGGCCACGGCCCCCGGCACCAGCCGGGAGTCGGCGGGATCACCGAAGAAGCCGGACAGCACCACGAGCATCGGCCGGAACCGCTTGCCGCCGGCGCGCAGCAGGTGGCCGGCCGCCTCGGTCATCAGGTCGTAGTCGGCGACCACGGCCTTCTCCAGGGCCCGTTCGACCAGGTCGAGCCGGGCGCGGAGCTCCGCCTCGAGGACGGGGTCCGGCGCCTGCAGCCCGGGGTTCTCGGCTCGCGTCATGAGGTGGGATCGTACCCGCGCCCGCCGATAGGAGGAACGACGACCGGCCTCACCATCGGAGGACCGACGCCTGGTCGAGGATCTTGTAGAGGATGCCCGGGAAGATGCCGAGCACCAGCGTGGCCGCGCCGACGGCGGCGATCGCGACCGCGGGCCCGGTGGCTCGTTCGATCCGGGCCGCGTCGTGCGGCGGGTCCTGCGTGTACATGATCACGATCACGCGGAGGTAGAAGAACGCGGCCACCACGCTCGCCAGGACGGCGATCAGGACGAGCGGCCACTCCCCCGCGTTCACCGCGGCGCCGAACACGCCCACCTTCGCGATGAACCCGGCCGTCGGCGGCAGCCCCGCCAGCGACGCAAGGAACAGCGTCAGCGCCCCCGCGAGCAGCGGATGCGTCCGGGCCAGGCCGGCGTACGAGGAGATCGAGGTTCGTTCCTCGCCGCGGATCGACACGATCATGACGATGCCGAACGCACCCACGATCATCGCCGCGTACGCAACCAGGTAGAACATCGACGCCTTGATCCCGGCCTGCCCCGCCACGGTGACGCCGGTGAGGATGAACCCGGCCTGCGCCACGCTCGAGTACGCGAGCATCCGCTTGATGTCGGTCTGCGACAGTGCGATGACCGCGCCGACCACCATCGACAGCGCGGCCAGCACCCAGATGAAGGGGGTCCAGTCCCACTGCAGCGGCGCGAACGCCACGTTGAACACCCGCAGCAGCGCGGCGAACGCGGCCACCTTGGTCGCCGCGGACATGTACGCCGTGATCGGCGTCGGCGCGCCCTGGTACGCGTCGGGCGCCCACGTGTGGAACGGCACCGCCGCCACCTTGAACGCGAACCCCACGGCGAGCAGCCCGGCCGCCGCGAGCGCGAGCGGGTTCGAGCCGACGTGGCCGCTGAGGTTCCTCGCGATGCCGGTGATCGACGTGGTGTCGGTCGCGCCGTACACCATCGCGATGCCGTACAGGAAGAACGCCGACGAGAACGCCCCGAGCAGGAAGTACTTCATCGCGCCCTCGGTGGCCGTCAGCCGGAACGAGAACCCGGTCAGCACGTACAGGGAGAGCGACAGGATCTCGAGGGCGAGGAACACGACGATGAGGTTGTTCGCCGCGGCGATGAGGGTCATGCCGCTCGTGCACAGCAGGACGAGGCCGTAGAACTCGCCCCGGTCCTCGCCGGTTCGGCGGAAGTAGTGATGGCCGAACCCGATCCCGATCGCCGCGACCGCCAGCAGCACCAGGCGCGCGACGACCGAGAACTTGTCCGCCGCGACCATGCCGCCCAGCACCGCGCTGTCCCGCTGGAACTTCCGCGGCGCCCAGTCCCACAGCCACACGCTCGCCCACCCGGCCGCGACGATCCCCACCAGCGCGCCGATCGCGAGCCACGCGTGCGAGATGCGCTTGGAGATCGCCTCGGCGAGCAGCAGGACGATGCCGGCGCCGGCCAGGATGAGCTCCGGCAGCACCGGTCCGAAGTCGAGCGGCCCGTGGCTCACGGCGCCCCCGGGATGTCCCCGACGGGTGCGAAGAACTTCGCGGGCCGATCCGTCGCTGACACGAGCGTGGCCGTCCGCGTGCACTCGGCGATCAGCGTCTGCGCGCCGGGGTGCTGGACCTGCGCGATCGCCCGGCACGTGGCCGGGTTCATGCGGTCGAGCACGGGCTTCGGGTACAGCCCGAGGAACAGGATCACGACGACAACCGGCACCACCACCGCGTACTCCCACCGGCTCAGGTCGAGGAATCGCCGCCGCCTGGCGGGCGCGTCGGGCGCGGGAACGTCCGAGGCCGGGTCGCCGCCCGTTGGGGTCGCCGCGGCCACCCGCGCCTCGACCTCAGCCGACATCGGCCCGTGCATCGCGCGCTGGTACGCCCACAGGAAGTAGATGGCGGAGAGGAGCACCCCGACGGCGGCGATCGAGCCCCATGCGTGGTTCGCCCCGAAGGTCCCGACGATGACCAGGAACTCGCTGACGAAGTTGTTCAGCCCGGGCAGGCCCATCGACGCGAGCCCGGCCACCAGGAACACTGCCGCCATCTTGGGGGTCACGCTCGCGACCCCGCCGAGGCGCCCGATGTCGCGGGTTCGCATCCGCTCGTACAGCAGCCCGACCATGACGAACAGCAGCCCGGTCGACAGGGCGTGGTTCACCATGTACAGGACGCTCCCCGACATGCCCTGCTGCGTGAACGCGAACAGCCCGAGCACGATGAACCCGATGTGCGAGATCGACGAGTACGCGATGAGCCGTTTCAGGTCGGTCTGCACGATCGCCACGACCGCCCCGTAGATGATCCCGATCAGCGCGAGCACCATGATCAGGCCGCGGAAGTACGACGCCGCCTCCGGGAACAGCCCGATGTTGAACCGCAGCAGCCCGTAGGTCGCGATTTTGGGCAGGACGCCGGCGAGGATCAGCAGCGCGCCGGTCGGCGCCTCGGTGTACGCGTCCGGCTGCCACGCGTGGAATGGCACGATCGGCGCCTTCACCGCGAACGCCACCAGGAACCCGAGGAACAGCCACCGCGCGGTGTCCACCGGCAGATGCGTCGCCGTCACCTGCAGCACCCGGATGTCGAACGTATGCAGCTGGAAGTACACGAACAGCACGGCCAGAAACAGGAACGCCGACCCGGCCATCGTGTAGATGAAGAACTTGATCGCCGCCGAGGCGCGGCGCTCCCCGCCCCATCCCGCGATCAGCAGGTACCCCGGCAGCAGCGTCGCCTCGAAGAACAGGAAGAACAGCAGCAGGTCGAGCGACACGAACGCCCCGAGCACGAACGTCTCGAGCGCGAGGATCGTCGCCATCAGCGTCCGGACGTTCACGGTCTCCCGGAACGACGCCGCCACGGCGATCACGAACAGGAACGCCGTCAGCAGGACCAGGAACAGGCTGATCCCGTCGACGCCGACCGCGTACTTCAGGCCGATCGAGGCCACCCACGTCGCCTCGTCGACCAGCTGGTAGCCGGGCGCATGCGTGTCGAAGTTCGCGAGGACGCCGAGCGACGCCGCGAACGTCAGCAGCGTCGTCGCGAGCGCGATGCCCCTCGCCAGCGGCTCGTTGTGGCGCGGCACGAGGAACACGAACACCACGCCCGCCAGCGGCAGGAACAGCGTGACCGTGAGCCACGGCATCAGCGAGCGCCCTCGCCCATCGTCAGAACCTCGCCGCCAGGTACCAGAGGATCCCGACCACCCCGGCCAGGAAGAACAGCGCGTACCGCCGGACCATCCCGTTCCCCACGCGGCGCAGGAGGTTCGAGCCATCGCCGAACCCCTTGGCGATCAGGTTCCCGGCGCCGTCGATCACGCGTCGGTCCACGACGTACGCCGCGAACGCGCTGGCTGCCTTGCCCGGCGCCACGAGCACGGCGCCGTACACGCTGTCGAACCACCAGCCGTGCTCGAGCGTCGCGTGCGTCCGGCGGAACCGCCCCCGCAGCGCCACCCAGTCGATGCGCCCCGACCCCCAGATCAGCCAGCCGAGCCCGATCCCGAGCAGCGCGACCACGATGCTGATCACGATGAGCACCGGGGTCGACAATCCGCCGGTCGCCTCGGGGACCGGCCCGGTCACGGGTTCGAGGAACTTCGGCAGGACGCCGTTCACCTCGGTCAGGCCGAGCACGCCGCCGAAGATCGCCCCCAGCGCGAGCAGGATCATCGGGATCGTCATCACCGGCGGCGACTCGTGCGGCTCGGTATCGTGCCGGAGCGGGCCGAAGAACGCGAGGAACACCACCCGCGAGATGTACAGGGCCGAGAAGAACGCGGCGGCGAGCGCCACGAGCCAGGCGAACACCCGCCCGGTGTGGTCGGCGACGGCGAGGATCTCGTCCTTGGCGAAGAACCCCGACAGCGGCGGGATGCCCGCGATGCACAGCCACCCCACGACGAACGTGGCGAACGTGATCGGCATGGCCTTGCGGAGGCCGCCCATGCGTTTCAGGTCCACCTCGCCGTCGAGCGCGTGCATGATCGACCCGGCGCCGAGGAACAGCACGGCCTTGTAGAAGGCGTGCGCGACCAGCAGGAAGATCGCGATCGAGTACGCCTTCAGCCCGGCCGCGAAGAACATGTAGCCGATCTGGCTCATGGTCGAGTACGCAAGGACGCGCTTGATGTCGTCCTGCCCGAGCGCCGACGTCGCGCCGTACAGCGCGGTCAACACCCCGATCACGGTCACCACGACGAGGGCGGTCCCCGAGATCTCGAAGAAGATGTGCGTCCGCACGACCAGGTACACGCCGGCCGTGACCATGGTCGCGGCGTGGATCAGTGCCGAGACCGGGGTCGGGCCCTCCATGGCGTCCGCCAACCAGACCTGCAGCGGGATCTGCGCCGACTTCCCGACCGCGCCCGCCAGCAGCAGCAGCGCGATCGCCGTGTACGTCGCCTGCGACGGGACCTGGATCAACGGCGTGAATCTGCCGCCGCTCGCCAGCTGTGACGTGCCGATCGTCTGGCCGAAGCTCAGCGAGCCGAACGTCGCGAAGATCAGCGCGAGCCCCACGAGCATCGCGGCGTCACCGACACGGGTCACGACGAACGCCTTCTTCGCCGCGGCCGCCGCGGCGGGCCGTTCGAAGTAGTGCCCGATCAGCAGGTACGAGCAGAGTCCGACGCCCTCCCAGCCCAGGTACAGCAGGACGAAGTTGTCCGCCATGACCAGCAGCAACATGAACGCGACGAAGAGGTTCAGCTCGGCGAAGAAGCGCGGCTCGCGGGGGTCGCCCTTCATGTAGCCGATCGAGTACAGGTGGATCAGCGACCCGACGCCGGTGACGACGAGCATCATCACGATCGACAGCGGATCGACCCGGAAGTCGATCCCCACCTGCAGCGTCCCCACCGGGATCCACGACCACAGGTGCTGCAGCACCACCCGCTGGTCGGCGTCGCGCCCGAGCACGCCGACCAGCAGCGCCAGCGCGACCACGAACGCGCCCGCCATGGCGACCGTCGCGATCACGCCGCTCGACCGCCCGGTCCGCCGCCCGAAGAACAGGTTGATCGCCGCGCCGGCCAGCGGCAGCGCCGGCACCAGCCACATCAGCACGAACACGCCGGACGTGTGTACCGGGAGCGAGACCTGGCTCACCATTTCAGGAGGTTGGCGTCGTCGACGTTCGCGCTCTTCCGGCGGTGGTACATCGCGACGATGATCGCGAGGCCGACCACGACCTCCGCCGCCGCGACCACCATCGAGAAGAACGCGAGCACCTGCCCCTGCAGGTCCCCATGCATCCGTCCGAACGCGATCAGGGAGAGATTCACGGCGTTCAGCTGGAGCTCGACCGACATGAAGATCACGAGCGCGCTCTTGCGGACGAGCACCCCGACCGTGCCGATCGAGAACAGGACGCCCGACAGGATCAGGAAGTAGGAGATCGGCGTCTTCACGACACGGGCTCCGGCTCGGGCGTCCTGCCCGAGGGCTCGTTCGGCTCTGACGGTTCACTCGGCTCCGGCGCCTCGCCCGGCGGAGCCTCGGCCGCAGCCGGCGCGGCCGGCGCGGGCGGGTTGAGGGCGGACCTTCGCCCGGCGATCACCATCGCCGCAACGGCGGCCACGATCAGCAGGATCGACGTCGCCTCGAACGGAAAGAAGTACCCGTTGAAGAGCACGTCCGCGAGCGCCCGGATGTTGCTGCCCCTGTTCACGGTGACGTCGAACCCGGCCTTCGCCGTCGTCGACAGCCCGACGCCGAGTCGGATCGCGGAGAACAGCTCGGCGATCAGCCCGATCGCGAGCAGCACGGCGATCGAGCGCTGCGCCTTCAGGCGTTCGACCATCGACTCCCGCGAGTCGACGCCGAGCAGCATGATCACGAACAGGAACAGCACCATGATCGCGCCGGCGTACACGATGATCTGCACCGCGAACAGGAACGGCGACCCCAGAACCAGGAAGAACACCGCCAGGCAGAAGAAGTTCACGATCAGGAACAGCGCGCTGTGCACAGCGTTGCGTGACAGCACCATCCCGATGGCCGCGCAGACCGCGATCGGCGCGAAGATCCAGAACACGATGAGGTCGGTGTTCGGGATCGGGGGCGTCGGTTTCGGAGCGGCGGCCGCCAGCACGCCGTGAAGGGCCGCTAGAACCACGACTTGCCCTCCTTGGTCGCCCGGCCGGCCTCGCCGAGCGGCGGGGGCGGTTCGAGCAGCTGCTCCTTCGTCCAGATCGCGTCCTCGCGCGACTCGAACGCCATCTCGTAGTACGGCGTCAGCGTGAGCGCGCGGGTGGGGCAGGCCTCGACGCACAGCCCGCAGCCGATGCACCGCAGGTAGTTGATCTGGTAGTCCTTCGCGAACCGCTCGCCGGGCGAGACACGGTGCTCCTCGGTGTTCTCCGCGCCCTCGACCCAGATCGCGTCGGCCGGGCAGGCGAACGCGCACAGCTCGCACCCGATGCACTTCTCGAGGCCGTTGTCGTGGCGGTTCAGCCGGTGCCGGCCCATGTGGGCGCGCGGCGGCGGCGGTTCGATCTCCTTGGGGTAGTTCTCGGTGACGTCGCCGCGGAAGATCTCCCGGAACACGGTCCACATGCCCTTGGCGATCGGCGACACGACCGGCAGCAGCGGCCGCTTGCGCTCCGGGTCGGCCGGCGGCGGCTGCTGGTCGCCGTTCGCCCCGTTCGGGGCCGGCGGCGTGGCGGAACCGCTTTCGTCGGCCACCTGGGGCTCTTCGTCCGGCGGCACGGGCGTCTCCTCGTGGTCGCTCACGCGGCCTCCTTCGCGGGCGCGCGAGCGGCCTCGGTGTCCCTTTTCCTGGTGGGCCAGACGGACGTCACGATCAGGAGCACGGCGATCACGATGGCCGCCCACTTCAGGAACTGGCCCTTGCCGTACTTGTCCGGCAGCACCACCACGGCGCCGGTGAACAGGATCCACACCAGCCCGAACGGGATCAGGAACTTCCAGCCGAAGCTCATCAGGCGGTCGTAGCGGAACCGCGGCAGCGTCGCCCGGACCCAGATGTAGAAGTAGACGATCGCGAAGACCTTCAGCAGGAACCACACGATGCCGAGCGCCGGCACGTCGGAGATCCACGGCCCGCGCGGCCCGCCCAGGAACAGCGTCACGGCGATCGCGGACACCGTGACGGTGTTCAGGTACTCGGCCAGGTAGAAGAACGCGAACTTGATCCCGCTGTATTCGGTCTGGTAGCCGGCGACGAGCTCGGTTTCGGCCTCGGGGAGGTCGAACGGCGGCCGGTTCACCTCGGCGAGCGCCGCGATCAGGTAGATGACGAACGCCGGCGCCTGCGGGATCACGTTCCAGAGGTGCTCCTGCCTGGCCACGATCCCGGCCATGTTCACGGTGCCCGCGTACATGACGAGCGCCACGATGGCGAGGCCCATGCCGACCTCGTAGCTGATGATCTGCGACGTGGAGCGGACCGCGCCCAGCAGGGGGTACTTCGACCCGCTCGACCACCCGGCCAGCACGATCCCGTA
>DATLUW010000033.1:0-3264 GCA_035577825.1 Actinomycetota bacterium
CCAGGGTCTGGCCGGGGTTCTCGGCGGGCACGAGGTTCCCGTACCCGGTGGTGGTGAGCGTGGTGAACGAGAAGAACAGGTCCTGCGGGAAGGTGCCGTCGCCGCTCGAACCGAAGAACGGAGCCGACCCGATGACCCCGAAGAACCGGTACACGAACGCGAAGAACATCCCGAAGAGCAGGTAGGCGTCGATCGCGCCGAGGAGTGTCTGGCGGTCGACCCCCGCACGCCCGACGAGGTGGCGGAGGATCGAGAACGGCGCGATCAGGTACAGCATCGCGCTCACGAGCGTGATGAGCGCCTCGTCGGAGTCCTTGCCGGTGAACAGGTTGACGACGGCCGCGACCGCGGCGAGGAACAGCAGCACGTCCGCGACCCGACGGACCAGGCGACGGGCGTTCGAGACGCGGAGGACGACCCACACCGTGGCGATCTGCACGGCAATGACCACCGACGCCGCCCACGTCGAGGTGAACGACATCGACACCGTGTACGTCGCGACGATGAGGAGCAGGACCAGCCCGTAGCTGTCGGGGGAGACCATGGCCTCGCCCAGTCGCATCCGGCGCTTGGGCCCGTCGACGGCTGGACTGTCCATCGCCTCCGAGTCAAGCCGCGGGACGTGCCGCCGGGATCGCGCCGATGGGACGATTCGACGCCGGGCCCCGGCGCCTATCCTCGGCGCATGGACGTCCTCGAGGGCCACGCCGGCTCGTCTCTCCTGCCGCCGGGGGCGCCGCCCGCGTTCCACCTGCTGGCCAAGCCCACCGGCGCGATCTGCAACCTTGACTGCACGTACTGCTTCTTCCTGTCCAAGGAGATGCTGTACCCGGGGAGCCGGTTCCGGATGGCCGACGACCTGCTCGAGCTGTACCTCCGCCAGCTGATCGAGGCCCACGCGGGGAGCCCCGAGGTCACCGTCGCATGGCAGGGCGGCGAGCCGACCATGATGGGTCTGCCCTTCTTCCGCCGTTCGGTCGAGCTGGCCGAGGGCATGCTGCGGCCGGGCCAGCGGATCACGTACACGATCCAGACGAACGGCACCCTGCTCGATGACGAGTGGGGCGAGTTCCTCGCGGCGAACCGGTTCCTGGTCGGCTTGTCGGTCGACGGCACCCGGGAGATCCACGACACATATCGCGTGGACAAGGGCGGCAAGGGGAGCTTCGACCGCGTGATGGCGGGCCTGGACGTGCTCCGTCGCCACGGCGTGGACTGGAACGCCCTGACGACCATCCATTCGGCGAACGAGGACCGGGGCCGCGAGGTGTACCGGTTCCTGCGGGACGACTGCGGGGCGAGCTTCATGCAGTTCATCCCCATCGTCGAACGGGCCACCCCCGAGACCCTGCCGACGGCGAACGCCGGCTGGGGCGAGCACGTCAAGGACCGCCCGCTGTACGTGCAGGAGGGGAACCTCGTCACCGAACGCTCGGTGAGCGCCGGGGGGTACGGGCGGTTCCTGATCGACGTCTTCGAGGAGTGGGTCCGCCGCGACGTCGGCGAGGTGTACGTGCAGATGTTCGACGTGGCCCTGGCGAACTGGTACGGCGAGCCGCCCGGCCTGTGCGTGCACTCGGAGACCTGCGGGCTGGCGCTCGCCATGGAGCACACCGGCGACCTGTACTCGTGCGACCACTTCGTCGAGCCCGACTACAAGCTCGGGAACATCCGCGAACACCGGATGATCGACCTCGTCGTGTTGCCGCAGCAGCGGGAGTTCGGGCTGGCGAAGCGCGACACGCTGCCTCGGTTCTGCCGGGAATGCGACGTGCGGTTCGCGTGCCACGGGGGGTGCCCGAAGGACCGGTTCACAACGACCCCCGACGGCGAGCCGGGGCTGCACTACCTGTGCCCGAGCTACCTGGCCTTCTTCCACCACATCCGGCCGGTCATGGACCAGATGGTCGCGCTGCTCCGCGCGGACCGGGCGCCGTCGGAGGTGGTAGCCCGGTACGCCGCCGAGGACGCCAAGCGGGGTCGCAACGAGCCCTGCACCTGCGGCTCCGGCCGCAAGTGGAAGGCCTGCCACGGGTCGGTGTCCGCGCTGCCGGCCGCGCGCGCGTAACCCTTGTCTCGAACCACGCCCGCATTCATTCGCTTCGAATGATGCAGCCGCACCGCGGTCAAAGGATCGTTGGGACGATAGCTGCGTGGACCATTCGAGAAAGGGGAGATCGATGCCGGACAAGCACCTGGTGCTCTCGTTCTTCGCGGACGAGCCGGCCGCGATGGCGGCGGCCACGAACCTCAAGGATTCCGGAGAGATCGAGGGCGATGCGATCGGGATCCTCGTGCTCGACAAGCACGGCAACCTGGATGTGGACAAGGTCGGCGCGCGGAGCTGGGCGGCCGGCGCCGGCGTGGGGGCGTGCCTCGTCGTGCTGGGCCCGGCCGTGCTCGGGGTCGGCCTCCTCGGCGGCACGCTCGGCGGGGGTCTGCACCACAAGGGGTTGAAGCTGAACACCCAGGACGCGTCGATGATCAGGTCCCAGCTGAGGGGCGGGAAGGCAGCGGTCGGGGTGCTCGCGAAGACGAACGAGGTCTCCGCCGTGAAGGCGGCCCTCACGGATCTCGGCGGCGACACGTCCGGTCACGAGGTCGTGGACGAGGACGCGCTCCAGAAGGCGGCCGCGGAACCCGTTGCCTGAACCGAATGCGTTCTCACCAGGACCTTGACCCCCAAGCCCAGGAACACGAGATCACCAGAGGTCCGGGAGGGGGGGTCAGCGTTCCGTAGATTCGTTCTGGTAGGCCTCGATCACCTCGGAGACCGTGTCGAAGAACGCGTCCTCGCCGAGCAGCTCCACCAGCTCGTACCGGGCGAGCTCGTCGCGCACCTCCTGCGGGACCTCCGCCACGACCAGCCGGATGTTCCGTTCCTTCAGCTCGCCGTGGATCTCCCGGACAGTCTGGCCCGCGGAGTAGTCGACGTCGTCGATCCCGGCCGCGTCGATGCAGAGCCACCGGACCGGCGGGTCGGCTCCCTTTACCACGGCGAGGATCTCCTCCGTGAACCGGTTCGCGTTCGCGTAGTACAGGCCCGCCGAGAACCGGTAGATGAACAGGCCCGGAGCCGCCTGCGCGGGCTGGTCGAGCGGGGTCCACTTCCAGTGGCCGCGGCCCTTGGGAACCAGCAGGGTGTCGCGGGGCGCGTAGCCGTGACGGAGGTGATCGATCAGCGACAGCACCATCGCGAGGAGGATGCCCTGCTCGACGCCCACGATGACCACCGTGCCGGCCGTGATCGCGGCGACGACGAAC
>DATLUW010000034.1:0-9153 GCA_035577825.1 Actinomycetota bacterium
AGGATCGGGCTGCACACCGGCGAGTGCGAGGTGACGGGGGACAAGCTCCGGGGCATCGCCGTGCACATCGGCGCCCGGGTGGCGTCGCTCGCCCGGCCCGGAGAGGTGCTCGTCTCGCAGACGGTGCGGGACCTGATGGCCGGCTCCGGGTTCGAATTCGAGGATCGCGGCTCGCACGAGCTCAAGGGCGTGCCGTGGGAATGGCGGCTGTTCGCGATCGCCTGAGCGTGGACGATCGGTGTTGGCCCGTGTGATCGCGGCGGGCGCGGTCCACGGCCGATCAGGCGCGCGTCGACGCCAGGCCGGCCCCGACCGTCTGCAGGGCGTCGTCCACCAGCACGTGGAGGTCGCCCTTGCCGCCGCGGGAGCACCATTCGCCCACCGCGGTCGAGAAGGCCGCGAGCGAGACCGCGGCGATGAGACGCGGACGTGGGTCGAGGTCGGGGTCGACGTCGAGTCGCTGTGCGAGGCCCGTGGTCAGCCCGTTCTCCCAGCGGGCGTGCTTGTCGAGCAGCCGGGCGCGGATCGACGGGGTCTCGTGGGACAGGCGCTTGGCCGCGACCACCCTTCCCTCGTCCGAGATGTACATGTCCGCGAGGGAGCGGAGCGCCTCGGAGACCGCGGTGAAGGGGGGTTCGGTGGCCGGCCTGGCCTCGAGCAGCTCGCGGAGCTCCAGGCCGATGTCGTCGAAGAACCCGATGACGACGTCCTCCTTCGAGTCGAAGTAGCGGAAGAACGTCCTCGGGGAGACCTCGACCTCCTCCACGATCGCCTCGATCGTGGTGTTGTCGAAGCCCCGCTCGCCGAACAGCCGGAACGCGGCGTCCGTGAGCTGCGCCCGTGTCTTCTGCTTCTTCCGTTCGCGCAGTCCGATGTCCGTGGTGGCCATGACGGGCAGAGTGTAGCACTTGGCGGTCGCTGCAAACTGTCAGGAGTTGCCAAAAGGCAGGAAGGCGCGTAAGGTGTGCCGCACACGGAGCGACCGGCGGTCGCCGGAGCGCTCCGAGAAGCCGCACCGGAACGCCCGCACCGCAGGAAGGAGAACGCTGGTGACCAGGAGCGACGCCTACGTGCTGGTCCAGACCGACGGGCACACCGACCCGATCGCCCGATCCCTGCTCGACCTGCCGGGGGTGGTGGAGGCCGAGGACGTCCAGGGGCCGTACGACGCGGTCGTCCGCGTCCGGCCGGACGGGGCGGTGGCCTCGGTGGCGGGCATCGTCGACGAGATCCGCGCCCTGCCGGGCGTGCTGCACGCCCTCGCGGCTCCGCTGGTGCCCGCGGAGGCCATGGCGGAGGAACCCAGCCTCACCGCGGCCTGACTCGGACTCAGCCCCTGCTGAGCGCCGCTCGCGACGTTCCCGGACGGCGGCTCGGGCCGTTCGGGGCGGCCACCCGTCCGGGGGATTGACTTCCGCGCAGATGGGTGCCGAAATCGGGGCATGGCGGGCCGGGGGCCTTCCCTTCTCCGCCGGCGACGCCGGCCGGCCGTCGTCGCGGGGCTGGCGGGCGCGGTGGTCGCGTTCCAGCTCGTGGTCGGCGCCACGCCGGCGTTCGCGTTCACGTGCGGCGTCGACGGGAGCGGGCAGACGGCCACTCTCACCCTGGACGCGAGCGATCCGAGCCAGGTGGGGTTCGTCCGCAACGGGAACACGCTCATGGTGGACCAGACGCCGTGCGGAGACGTCACGGTGCTGCGGAGGGTCACCGTCGACCTGGCGCACCAGAAGATCGGCCTGGACTTCGACCTGCGGGGCGGGCCGTTCGGCGACGCGACGCACGACGTCCGGTTCGACGTGATCCATCCGGTCGCTCAACAGAGCTCGATCGGGGTGTTCGGGACGGACGGGAGCGACGCGATCACGCTCGGGAGCCGGCGCCTGCCGCCGCACGGGAAGGTGACGGCCGAGGAGGTCGACTTCGACGCCGCGTCCGAGCCGGCCGGCGTGCCCACCGACGACGTGGTCTTCGAGGGGCTGCCCGGTTCGTTCTTCCTGTTCGACGGGAAGGGCGACGACCGCATCACCGGGCAGGGGACCGGGGTCGGGACCGGCACGTTCCGCTCGGGCCCGGCGCGGGCCCCGATGACGGAGGAGGACGGCGTCGGGGCCGACACGTTCGCCGGCGGGTCGGGCGGGGACCAGTGGGTGTCGACGCAGCCGTTCGACTTCGGGAACTCGTTCTCCGGCGGCGGCGGAAACGACCTGATGGTGATGAGCAGCCGGTCGGCGGACGTCTCGGTGACGCTCGACGACATCGCGAACGACGGCCTTCCCGGCGAGGCCGACGACATCGGGTCGGACGTGGAGGAGCTGATCACCGGGGCGGGTGACGACACGATCGTCGGGACGGCCGGGCATCAGGTGCTGTTCCCGGGCGGCGGCGACAACAGCCTCTTCGGGGGGCCCGGGCCCGACCTGTTCGCGATCGGCGACCTCGGCGCGGACGACGTGCACGGGGGGTCGGGGATCGACACGGCGTCCTACGACTCCCACCAGACCGGGGTCGACGTCACGCTGGACGGTGTGGCGAACGACGGCGGGTCCTTCGAGGGCGACAACGTGCGCAAGGACGTCGAGCGGGTCGACGGCTCGAACTTCGCGGACCACCTGACGGGAACCGACGGCCCGAACCGGCTGTTCGGTTTCGGGGGAAACGACGTGATCCGCGGGATGGGCGGGAACGACGTGCTGAGCGGCGGCGCGCCGGCCGTCGGCGAGCTCCCGGCCGACGGGTCGGACACGATGTTCGGCGGGCCGGGGGTGGACACCGTCCTCGAGAACTCGCATTCGGCCGGCACGACGCTCTCCATCGACGGCAAGGCCAACGACGTGGTGAACGGTCACCCCGGGCAGGGCGCGGACGACATCGAGGCGGACGTGGAGGACGTGGTCGGCGGCCCGTTCGCCGATCACATCACCGGCGACGCGGGGCCGAACGTGCTGACCGGGGGAAAGGGCAGCGACATCCTCGACGGGCTCGCCGGCGGCGACCGGCTGGTGGGCGGTCCGGGGAACGACGTCCTGCACGGCGGGGCCGGGACGGACGCCTGCCTACAGGGGCCGGGCACGGGCCCGGCGACCGGCTGCGAGCACTGAACCCGGGAGCCGGACCTCGGAGCCGCCCCGGGGTTCCGCTCGCCGGTCAGCCCGGGACGGCGAGGCCGTGGCGCTCGATGAGCTCGGGGATCGACGCCGGGTCGAGCTCCAGCTCGTAGCGCGCGTACACCTCGAGCATGGCGTCGAGGTCCCGCGGCGCTCCCCCCGCGGCCACGAGCGGCTCGAGGTCCGCGAAGTAGTGCTCGAACCCTGCCGGCGCGAAGACCTCGACGAACCGAACGTCCACGTCGCCGGGATTCCAGAAGGCGTGCGGGACGTCCTTCGGCTTGAAGACGCAGTCGCCGGGCCCCGCGATCAGGTCCTCGCCGCCGATCTCCGCGCCGAGCGTTCCCTCGAGCACGTACGAGATCTCGTGTTCGCGTCGGTGCGTGTGCCGCGGGGAGCCGAGCCGGTGCGGCGCGAGGATGTGGTCCGCGACGGCCGCGAGGCCGCCGGTCTGCTCGCCGTCGACGCGGTGCACGACGGTGAGCGCGCCCGCGATCGTCTGCCGCGCGCCGTCGTCCGGTCCGATGAGGTGCGCCACGGTGCCTCCCAGGGCTCGGTCGAGGACGGAGGCACCCAGCCTATCGACGCGGCCGCGGCGCGGCAGGGCGGTCCCTCGCGACGAGGTTCAGACCTCGTGGCGGAACAGGCCGGCGGCCCGTTCGAGGGCGCGCTGCGGGAGCGAACGGCGCTGCCACCTGCCGGGTTCGATCCGTTCGCTCCGTTCGAGATCCTCGTCGAACTGCTCGTCCAGTTTCCGCACGAGGTCCGGGTCGAACGCCACCAGGTTGATCTCCTCGTCGAGCTCGGTGGAGCGGGAGTTCAGGTTCGCTGAGCCGATGTTCGCGATGACGCCGTCGACGGTCATGATCTTGGCGTGCAGCATGGAGGGCTGGAAGTGCCAGATCTTCACGCCGCACTCCAGCAGGCGTTCGTACGAGGATTGGCCGGCGAGCTGCACGAAGCGTTTGTCCGACTGCGGGCCGGGCAGCAGGATCTCGACCCGGACGCCGCGTTCGGCCGCGGCGCACAGGCGTTCGTTGAGCTGCGTGTCCGGCACGAAGTACGCCGTCACGATCCGCACCCGCTCCTGCGCGAGCTGGAGCAGCGACAGGAACAGCGTCGTGATGTCGCTCCACCCGGTCTCCGACGCGCCGCGAACCGACTGGACCACCGACGAGCCGGGCTGGGGCTGCTCGGGGAACCGGTCCACGTCCTCGTCGAACAGCTCGTCGTCCGTCTCGTGCCAGTTGTCGAGGAACGCCGCGCGCAGGCCGTCCACCGCCGGGCCGCGGATGCGGAAGTGCGTGTCGCGCCACTCCGACTCGTCCCGCGCGTCGCCGGTCCACTCGTCGGCGATCCCGACGCCGCCGGTGAACCCGACCGCCTCGTCGACGACCATCACCTTGCGGTGCGTCCGGTGGTTCACGCTGCCGGGCCGGAACCGCGCGAGCGGCCGGAACCACCGAAGCCGAACGCCCGCCTCCTCCATGGCACCGACCAGGTCGTGGTCGATCGGGTGCGCGCCCCACGAATCCAGCAGCAAACGAACCCTCACCCCCGCCCGGGCGCGTTCGGAGAGGGCTTCGGCGAACCGCGTCCCGATCTCGCCCTGCCAGTAGACGAACGTCAGGAAGTCGATCGTGTGCTCCGCCGACCCGATGGCGTCGAGCATCGCCGGGAAGATCTCGTCGCCGTTGCGCAGCACGTCGATCGCGTTGCCCTCGGTGGCGGGCACGCCGAGGATGCCCTCGAGCGCGCGGCGGAGGCGCGCCACGCGCTCCGACGCCGCCGCGGAGGCGGCGTCGGTCACCGCAACGGCGCTCACGATGCCTGCTGCACGGCCGGCATGGACGCCGACACTGCCGGCCGGGGCTCGGACGCGTCGGCCTTCCGCGCGCTCAGCGGGTCGGCTGCCCCGGCCCGCACCGCCTCGAGCTGCGCCGACAGCGCTGCGCCGCTCAGGAACGCCGCCGACGTGAAGTACGCCCAGAACGCGAGCGCGATGATCCCGGCGAGCGGGCCGTACGTGTCGCCGAACGAGCCGCTGAACTGGAAGAACAGGTTGAGCGCGAGCGTCACCATGGCCATCAGGCCGACCCCGGCGAGGGCTCCCATGGACAGCCACGACCAACCCGGCTGGTGCCGCCGCGGCGACCACCGCAGCACCATCGCCGACGACGCGGTCAGCAGGCCCACGCCGACCGGCCACCGCACGACGTTCCAGATGGTGCTAGCGGTGTCCCCGGCGATCGAGGTGGCGACCGCGCCGCCGATCCCGATCGCGACGAACGCCAGCACGGCGAGGACGCCGGCGGAGATCGCCAGCAGGAACGCACGGCCGTACTTCCGGAGCGCCGGGCGGTCCTGTTCGATGCCGTAGATGCGGTTCAGCGCCCGTTCGAGCTGGCCCATGAGGGTCGTCCCGGTCACGAGCGCGGCGACCGTTCCCAGGACGATCGCGATCCACTGGCCGGACGAGCTCGACTGGTGCGCCTGATGGACCGCCTGCGTCAGCACCTTCCCGGCCGGGCCGGGGACGATCGACTGCAGCGTCTTCACGATCGTGCGGCTCAGGCCGCCCGTCCCGAGGGCGCTCGCGATCCCGACCGCGGCGATGATGACCTGCACGAACACGAGGATCAGCAGGAATCCCATCGAGCGGGCGTGGCTGAAGCCGTCGGCGGCGCGCAGGCGCGAGAACGCGTCCTTCACGAGCCGCTTCCGGTCGGTTCGCTTGATCGTCTCCTTGGCGTCGTCGCCCGTCAGCTCCCACGTCTCGGGAACGGGGTTGGCGGTGCTCATGGTTGGTCCTTCCTCTCGGGAACACACACGGTGATCGCGGCGGGCTTCGCGCGGATCTTCAGTCGCTGGGTCTTCGGTCGGTCGCCGCCGTCGAGCTCGTACGGGGCCTTGCGGTCCAGGCGAACGTCGATCTTCGCGGCGGTCGTGGTCTCGACGAACGGCGAGGCCGCTGGATCGCCGGTGGCGGTCCGACCCAACGTCCGGGCCCAGTCGAGGAGGCTCTCGGCGGTGACGACGGCGACGTCCAGGCGGCCGTCATCGGGCCGCGCGTCCGGGAAGGCGGAGAGCCCCCCGAACACGTCGCCCATGTTCCCGACCAGCACGCACGTCGACGGGCCCTTGAACCACGGCAGGCCGTCCAGCTCGACGCGCGTCTCGACCGCGTCTCGCCGGACGGCGCGCATGCCGGTCACGACGTAGGAGAGCCGGCCCAGCTTCTCCTTCATGCTGCCGTCCGCCCCGCGGATCATCGCCGCGTCGAACCCCGTCCCGGCCATGACCCCGAACCGCTCGCCGTTGACGGAGCCGACGTCGATGGTCCTGCGGTGACCGGTCAGGCCGACGCGGACGGCGGCCTCGATGTCCTTCGGGATGCCGAGGTTCGAGGCGAAGAGGTTCGCGGTCCCGGCGGGGACGATCGCCAGGGTGACCGGCGCCTTCCGGACCGCGTCGATGCAGCGCTGCACCATGCCGTCGCCGCCCCAGACGAACAGCAGGTCGACGCCCTCGTCGATGAGCTCGCCGACCACCTTCGGCGCGAACTTGCTCTTGGGGACCTGGCGCCACAGGGGATCGTCGACCCCGTGGCGCCGGAGCGACTCGCGCAGCTCGGGGAGCCCGCCGTCCAGCACCTTGCGGGCGTGGGCGATCACGCCGACCGAGGTCACGACGCCCTCTGGAGCGGGCGCTCGGACTGCGGCGGCGAGACGGTCGCGCCGTCGCGGGCCTCGTGGGCGGCGACGGCGCTCCGGGTGGCGATCAAGGCGCAGGCGACCGCGGCGGATCCGAGGACCGCGCTGGCCGCGACGTCCGTGAAGTGGTGCATCCCGCGGTACATGCGCGAGAGGCCGACGGCGAGCGGAACGGCGACGGCCAGGATCCACGCGATCGTCCGGGCAACCACCGACCGCGTCAGGGACCAGATGACGACGGCCAGGCCGACCCACAGTGCGACCGAGGCCGCCGTGTGGCCGGAGGGGTAGCTCGAGGTCGGCGGCGTGCTGTCGAGGCGGGGAACGTCGGGGCGGGTTCGGTCGACGAGGAGCGCGGCGGTCAGGAACACGATGAACTCGAGCGTCATCGTGGCCACCATGAACCCGACCTGGCGCCAGCGCTTCGCGATCGCGAGCGCGATGCAGGCCAGAACGGCGATCCCGACCACCACCGGCGTCGAACCGAGATTCGTCACGAACAGGGTGACGTCGTTCAGGGTCGGGGTGCGCCGGTTCACGAACCAGTGGGCGATGTTGAAGTCGAGCCGGCCGACGCCCGCGGGGACGAGGACGTGCACGAGCAGCAATCCGAACGCCACCACGGCGACCGCCAGCACCACCAGCTCGACGGCCCACACGGCGAGGCCGACCACGAACGGCCGGTGCCCGCGCATGCGGGTGCCGATGCGGCTGGCTGGAGTGCCCGGATGGGGGGTGAACGCCGAATCTCGGCGATTGCGCATCTGATCAACCTCCTCGAACGGGCAGTCCCTTGTTTCCCGGTTCAGGGCCTCGGGTAAACGCCGAACAACGCTGGAGCGGATGATTTCTGGCGGAACAGGCCCGGGGAGCACACCTTGATCGAACTCTTGATCCTGGCTGCGGTCAGCATCGTCGTGGGCGTGGTGTGGACGCTGGTCGTCCGCGCGATGCCGCATGCCGACCCCGCGGAGGCGGCGTCGGAGCGGGTCGCGTCGGGCCTCGAGGAGCGCGGCCGGGCGCGCCGGTTCCTGCGGGCGCGGCTGGACCCCAGGGCGGTCACCGGGCTCGGCCTGACGCTCGCGCTGGTCGCCTTGGCCGTGGTGGGCGTCGTCTTCGGCGTGCTCGTCGCGATGATCCGGCAGGGGAGCGGCGTGGTGCACATCGACCAGGCCGTCACCCGGTGGGCGGCGTCGAACGACACCGCCGGGTCGCAGCGCGTGCTCGGATGGATCACGTTCCTCGGTTCGACGATCGGCGTGGTGGCCGCGGCGCTGGCGGTGACGATCTACGGAGTCGCGCGGTGGCGGCGATGGAGCATCGCGCTGTTCATGTTCGTCGTGGTGGCCGGGCAGTTCGCGCTGTCGAACGCCGTGAAGGCTGCCGTGGGGCGGGTGCGGCCGGATGCGCCGCCGCTCCACGTGCTCCACGGACCGTCATTCCCGAGTGGGCACGCGACCGCGGCTGCGGCGACGTTGACGGCGGTGGCGCTGGTGCTCGGGCGGGGCGCTTCGCCGCGGCGGCGAGCGGTTCTGGCAGGATCGGCCGCGGCGGCCGCGGTGGCGGTGGCATGCACGCGGGTGTTCCTGGGGGCGCACTGGACGTCCGACGTTGTCGGCGGCCTGCTCCTCGGGTGGACGTGGTTCGGGGTGTGCGCGGTGGCGTTCGGCGGCCGGATCCTGCGGCTCGGTCAGCCGGCCGAGGAGGCCGCCGGCCGGGGACCGTCGTCGTTCGTCGATCGCAGCGGGCGAGCCCAGCCGAACCGGCGAACGCCCGCCGGGCGGTCGCCGCGGCGCTGATCGACCCTGAACGCCGGCCCCCCTACGGGTTCAGCCGGTAGAAGCGCCAGAAGTCGGTTTCGATCGGGAGGGCCTCGACGCCGGCGAAGCCGGCGTCGAGGGCGTACGAGCGCAGCGTCGACGGCCGCATCACGGTCCCGGTGGCGGCGGTCTCCGGGTCGCCCATGGCGTCCGGGAGACAGGCGACGAGACTCCAGCCGTAGCACTGGCGTTCGCGTTCGTCGGCGGGGATGGCGAACTCGTCGGCGACGCGCTCGTCCCCGACGAGCAGGAACCCGCCCTCGGCGAGCAGCGAGCGCGCCTCCCGGAGCGCCGCGACCGGCCGGGACATGTCGTGCAGCGCCTCGAAGATGCTCACCAGGTCGTACCGGCCGGAGAACCCCGGGTCGGCAGCGTCGGCCGCGCGGAACGTCACTCGATCGGCGACACCCTCGTGCGAGGCGTTCCTCGTCGCCTGGTCGATCGCGTCGGCGTCGAGGTCGAACCCGTCGACCGTGATCCGCGGGTAGGCGTGGGCCATGGCGATGCTCGACCAGC
>DATLUW010000035.1:0-3201 GCA_035577825.1 Actinomycetota bacterium
GCTCGGGGGCGATCTCGGAGCAGCACCTGCTCGAGCTGGTGCAGCGCGAGGTCCCGGCCACCGTGCAGGTGGACCTCCGGGTCGGGCGCCGCCGGCTCCGGGAGGACACCGTGAGCGAACCGGTTCCCGACATGCCCTACACGGTCGAGGGGCAGATCGATCCGGACGCCACGACCGAGGAGATGGACGCCCTGGACCCGACGAAGGGCACGCCGCCGCCTCCTCCGGGATCGACGCCGCCCGGGGCGAACCCGGGTGAATGGGGACCGCCGACCACGCCGCGGGAGAGCCGCTGATGCGCGGGGAGCCGCCGACGTGATCGTCCGGTGCCCCCAGTGCGGGACCGAATTCGACAAGGACGCGAACGAGTTCTGTCCGAACCCCGCGTGCGGCTATCCGTCGGCGTTCATCCTCGCGCCCGAGGCGGACGAGGAGCAGCCGGACGACATGACCCGCCGTCCGGGCGAGCAGGCAACCGCGCCGCAGCCGGTCATCCCGACGACGCCGCCCGCGCCGCCGCCGGGCCCTTCGCCGTCGCCGACGCTCGTCGAGCCGGTCCCCGTCGCTCCCGCTGCCCCGCCGCCACGCCGTCGGCAGCCGCCGCTCATCGCGCTGATCGGGATCGGGTTCGCCATCGGGGTCGTGATCATCCTGCTGGTCGTGCTGCTCACCCGGGGCGGGGGCGGACCGGAGGCCTCGCCGGGCGGCACCACCTCGCCCGGGACCACCGGCGCCAGCCCCGCGGTCACGCCCGAGTGCACCACGGCGTTCTTCCAGGGGTCCCTCGGGGAGCGCGTGCTCGGGCCCTGCCAGGCGGCGATGCGCGGCACCGACGTCCAGCAGCTCCAGTCGCAGCTGAACAAGGTCCTGGTCGGTCAGCGGGTCCTGGCGACCGACGGCTCGTTCGGGCCGAGGACCGCCACCGCGGTTGCCGACTACCAGCGATGCCGGGGGATCAAGCCGGCGAACTCGATCGTCGACACAGAGACCGCGAACCGGATCGCGCACGAGACCGCAGTGGACGCGTGCCCGACCTCGCTGCCGGACCTCGGCCCGCCCCACCCGCCGTCGCCGTCTCCGAAGGCCTCCCCGTCGCCTTCGCCTTCGCCATCGCCGACCGAATCGCCGAGTCCCACTCCGACGGATACCCTTCCCACGACGACGTAGGAGCGCAGATGGCCACGATTCGCTGTCCCCAGTGCGGAACCGAGTTCGAGAAGGGATCGCTCGAGTTCTGCCCGAACCCCAACTGCGGGTACCCGGTTGCCTTCCTCGACGACACCACGGTGCCCCAGGACCCCCGGCCCATGGAGCGCCGTCCGGGCGAGGTCGCTCCGACGCCGATCCAGCCGACGCCGCCCCCGCCGCCCGCGGCGCCGAAGCCCCCACGGAACCTGCGGCCGCTCCTGTTCGTCGCCGGCGGGATCGCCGTCATCGCGATCATCGTGGTCGGGTTCCTGCTGCTGAAGGGGAACGGCAAGAAGCCGGTCGCCGGGAAGACGACGGCCGCGACCTCGAAGCCGGCCACGCAGCCCGCCACGTCCAAGCCGGCGACATCCGCCCCGACCACGGCGCCGACGACGCCGTCGCAGACCACATCCGCGACGACCCCGCCGAAGCCGCCGAAGGGGATCCAGCTCACCTGGGTCGCGGCCGACCCCCAGACCGACCTCCGCGGCACCGGCGCGCAGTCCATGAACGCGCTGGCCGGCAGCCCCAAAGGCAAGACGCTCGTGGCGGCGGGCTCGACCGCCTCGCTGGGCGAGAACGACGCGGCGGTGTGGCACTCGGACGACGGTCGGACGTGGACGATCGTGACCGGCCAGGACTCCCTCGGCGGACCGGGCGACCAGCAGGTCAACGGGATCAGCCCCCTACCGGGCGGCGGGTTCATCGTGGTCGGATCCGACACCTCGTCCGGGAGCCAGGACGCCGCCGTGTGGCGTTCGGCCGACGGCGACACCTGGACCAAGGTCTCGAGCGACGCGCTGGGAGGGCCCGGCAAGCAGTCGATGAACCGTGTGTCCGAGACCCCGCTCGGGTTGCTCGGGGTGGGCTCCACCACGAATTCCGCCGACGGAACGCAGGACGGCGCCATCTGGCGCTCGACCGACGGCGGCGCCAGCTGGACGCTCCTGCCGCTCGGCGACCTCGGCGGTCCGGGCGACCAGGACGTGAAGCGCGTCACGGTGCTGAAGTCGGGGATCACGACCGGGTTCGTCGCCGTGGGCACCTCGACCTTGAACGGCGACAGCGACGCCGCCGTGTGGACCTCGACGGACGGGCAGGTCTGGACCCGGGTGCCCGATCCGGGCAACGTGCTCGGCGGGCCCGGGAACCAGGGGATGATCGACGTGCAGACGTTCGGCACGGAGCTCGTCGCCGGCGGGTTCTCGGCGGGGACCGCCGACATCGACGGCGCGGTGTGGACCTCGTCGAACGGCACCGACTGGACGCGGGTCGACAGCGCGCAGCTCGGCGGCGACGGCGATCAGGTCATCGACCGCATCCTCGTCACCAAGCCGGTCGAGGGGAGCGCCGTCCCGGCCATCGTCGCCGGCGGGACCAGCACGGTGAACGGCGACGAGGACGCCGCCATCTGGTACTCGAACGATGGGACGACCTGGAACCGCGAGACCTCGACGGGGGCCGCCCTCGGGGGGCAGAACGCACAGGCGATCAACACGATCGGACAGCACGGCGCGACGCTGGTGGCCGTGGGGATCGACGCGTCGGCCGGGGACCCCAACGCGGGGGTGTGGACCGCGGAGTCGCCGGTCGCGGCGTCGCCCACTCCCTAGCGTTTCGAGGTGCCCAGGAACCCCGCGGCCAGCGCGAGCACGCTCCCGAACAGGCTCACGAACGGCCCGATCCCCAGGTTGTTCGACGACATCTCCACGACGAAGCCGATCAGCAGCAGGATCGCGAGGCCCGCGCCGAGCTTGGTCGGCCGGCCGCGCCGGGTGAGGATGCCGATCGCCGCCACCCCGGCCAGGACGATCACGGCGAGCCCGCACGAGATGAAGAATGCGAACGAGCTCGTCGGCGGGCTTCCGCTCTGTTTGAGCGCGACGTGCAGGAACTGCGGGATCGTGAACTGGGTGCCGCGAACGGGGCCGACCCAGTCGAGGAACGCGCCCAGCGTCATGACGCCAGCCCCGAGCAGCGTGAACAGGACGCGCAGCAGATAGAGGCGGAACC
>DATLUW010000036.1:0-8388 GCA_035577825.1 Actinomycetota bacterium
CGGATCGGGCTGCGCCATGTGGTGCGCGTCGTTCGACGCGCCGTACCCGAGCACCTCGGCGTAGATCGTCGCGCCGCGTGCTTTCGCCGAATCGAGATCCTCCAGCACGAGCACACACGCCCCCTCCCCCATCACGAACCCCTCGCGCGTCAGGTCGAACGGCCGCGAAGCGCGCGGCGGGTACTCCTCCTCGGCGGCGAGCCCACGCATCGCGCAGAAGCCGGCGAGGATCAGCGGGTGGAGGCACGCCTCGCCGCCGCCGGCCAGCACCGCGTCCGCCGCACCGCGGCGGATCACCTCGGCCGCCTCGCCGATCGCGGTCGAGCCGGTGGCGCACGCCGAGACCGGCGCGTAGTTCGGGCCGCGCAAGCCGAGGGCGATCGCGATCTGGCCGCTGGCGGTGTCGACGAGCACGCTCGGGATGAAGTACGGCGATACGCGGTCGGGCCCGCGCTCGAGGAGCGTGGAGTGCGCCTCGGTGATCCCGATCAGCCCGCCGATCGCCGTGCCGAACAGCACCCCGACCCGCGCCGGGTCATACACCCCGGCCAATCCGGCATCTTCGGCCGCCTCCAGAGACGCGGCCACGCCCAGCACGACGTTGCGGTCGAGCCGGCGTGCCTCCTTCGGCCCGACCACCGAGGCCGGGTCGAAGCCGCGCACCTCCGCCGCGATCCGCACCGGAAACCCGCTCGTGTCGAACGTCGAGATGAAGTCGATGCCGCTCGTCCCGGCGACCGCCGCGTCCCAGGTGGAACGCGCGTCGTTGCCAAGCGGCGTGACCGCCCCGAGCCCGGTGACCGCGACCCTGCGCATCGACTGAGACTAGCCTCCCGGGGATGCCGGGAAAGAACGTGCCGTTTCCGCCGATGGAAGCAGAGCTCGTCCGCGAGCTGCCGGAGGGGGAGTGGCAGTACGAGCCGAAGTGGGACGGCTTCCGTGGGGTGCTGGAGAACGACGGCGGCGAGCTTGGGCTCTGGAGCCGCAACGAACGGCCGCTCCTCCGCTACTTCCCCGAGCTGCGCCCGCTCGGCGACCTCCTTCCGCCCCACTCCGCGCTCGACGGCGAAATCGTGATCGAGCGCGACGGCCGTCTCGAATTCGACCTGATGCAGATGCGGCTCCACCCGGCCGAGAGCCGGATCCGGAAGCTGTCCGCCGAGATCCCCGCCCAGTTCATCGCCTTCGACCTCCTGCTCTGGAAGGGCAAGCCCATCCACGAGCTTCCGCTCGAGAAGCGGCGGCGGGAGCTGGAGAAGGTCGCGAAGGGCTTTCGGCTCTCCCCGACGACCCGCGACCCGCAGGTCGCCGCCGGCTGGCTCGACGGGCTCGACGCAATCGGCCTCGACGGTGTGATCGCCAAGCGTCTCGGCATGCCGTACCGCCCCGGCTCGCGCGAGGCGGTCGCGAAGGTCAAGGCGCACAAGACCGCCGACTGCGTGGTCATCGGCGTCCGCTGGAAGAAGAAGCCGACCACGCTGGCGACGCTCCTTCTCGGCCTCTACCGCGACGACGGCGATCTCGACTACGTCGGCTCCGCCGCCGTGGCCGCCGGCAAGCACGACGAGATCCTGAAGCTGATCACGCCCTTGCTGAAGGGCGCGCCCGAACGCGGCTTCTCCGAACCGAACCGCTGGGGGGGCGGCGAGCTCGAACAATCCGCCCTGCAACCGGAGCTGGTCGTCGAGGTGCGCTTCGACAAGGTGCAGGGAAACCGGTTCCGCCACGGCACGCGACTGATCCGCTTCCGGGAGGACAAGGACCCGGAGCAGTGCACCTGGCGGGAGGTCCGCCAGCCGCCCCGCCCGGGAGACCTCACGGTGTCGGAGCTTCTAGGCCAAGCGCCTCGAAGCGCGAAACGAGGCTGACCTTCCGCTTCCACATCCCCGCCGTCAGGTCGCCGACCTCGTCGATCCGCTTCCGCATCGTTTTCAGCGTGAACTTCGACGGGTCGCAGCGCGGGACCTCGTCCCACGTCAGTGGCGCCGAGGCGCGGGCGTCCGGCGTCGGCCGAATGGAGTAGGCGGAGGCGATCGTCCGGTCGCGCGCGTTCTGGCCGTAGTCGACGAAGACGCCGAGCCGGTCGGCGACCTTCCACGTCGTCGTCGCCACCGCCTGGTCGTCGATCCGCCGCTCGACCTCCTTTGCGAGCGCCTTGGCGAAGTCGCGCACGTCCGGGAACACCAGCTCCGGCTTGATCGGCGCAAGGATGTGCAGGCCTGTCGCGCCCGATGTCTTCGGGAACGAGACGAGGCCGAGTTCATCCATGACTTCCTTTACGACCATCGCGATCTCCCGGACGTGCGACCACGGGTTTCCTTCACTCGGGTCGAGGTCGATCAGCAAGTAGTCGGGTCGTTCGATGTCGTCGATCCGCGCATGCCACGTGTGCAGCTCGATGCACCCGAGATTCGCGGTCCAGGCCAACCCGGCGGCGTCGGCGACGACCGGGAAGTTCGCATGCCTCCCGCTCGGGAAGTCGATGCGGACCGTGTCCAGCCAGTCCGGATGGGGCTCCGGGACACGCTTCTGGTAGAAGAAGAACCCGTCCACGCCGTCGGGGTAGCGCTTCATCTGCATCGGCCTGCGGCGCACGTGGTGGAGGACGCAGTCGGCGACGTCGACGTAGTACGCGACCAGGTCACCCTTCGTCAGTCCCTGCTCCGGGAAGAAGAGCTTGTCGAGGTTCGTCAGCCGGACTTCCCGGCGGCCTATCCGCATCTCGTCATCTTCGCGGAGTTACCCTAGGTTCATGCTGGAGGAGACACGGCCGCGCCTGACGCTGGAGCCGCTCGACGACTACATCGTGATCGAGCCCAGCGACGACGAGGCCGAGACCCGCCACGGGCTGATCATCCCGGCGAGCGCCGAGGCCGGATCCCAGACGGGCATCGTGATCGCGGGGGGCCAGGAGCCGGGCGGCGTCGAGCCCGGGGACAAGGTGCTGTTTCCGCGCGGCGCCGGCTTCGATGTCCGCCTCGCAGGCACCGCGGCGAAGGTGATGCGCCGCGGCGAGCTGATCGCCCGCGTCCACGACTGACCCGGAAAACGGAAAACGCCCGCCGAGGCGGGCGTCGTCCAATGCCGGTGGGGTATGTGAGGGGAGATCCGGCGCGATCAGCATGCCCGGAATTCCGGCCGGAGGCTATGCCGACGAAGGGTGATCTTCGGCGTCCCCCGATGGGGTGACCGGCGCGGCCGCGGCTCGGAACCCATTGCCGGTGTTCCCTCGGACCCGCAAACGGAGTGAAAGCAGGCTCCTTCCGAGGACACCGCGGGCGACGGCGATCGAGACGAGGCCCGGATCATCGGTCGCAAACCGATACTTGTAGGGCTCTCCCCCACGCAGGAAGCGATATTCGCCGACGCCTTCCTCGCACGCCGTGCGGATCGCGTGCAGGTCGAGCGCCGTTCCCATCGAAAACCGCTTGAACGTCTGATCCCGCCCCCCCTGGTAGACGGCGTAGGAGTCACCGAAGCGGAATCCGTACCAGGCGGCGGCAGGCCTCCCGTCGAGCTCGAGGAACCAGAGACGAAGCCAACCGCGATCGTGAGCGAGGCGTGCGAACTCTTGTTGGAAGGCACGCTCAGGCCCGCCAAACAGCGTCGCACCACGTCCCCATCGCAAGTCGTGAAGCGCGAGCAGCGTCTCGAAATCGGACTCGAAGCGACTCGGGTCTTCCGGACGAAACCGCGCGCCGAAGTCGCGCCGCAGCTTCTCTTCGCGCAACTGCCCTGCGGCCTTGCGGACATTTCGGCTCCTTCCGGACAGGAATTCCTCCCAGGTCGCGCCTCCGAGGTCGACGATCGGGCTTCCAATGCTGCGATAGGTCGGACCCGGTAGCCCCCAATCGGCGTCGCCCGGCAACTCCTCGCCCAGGAACAGGTCGAAGCGTTCGGATCCGAGCGCCTCCTGCAGGGCGGATGCCGCCACTGCGCGGTCGGAAGGCGCACACACCGGTCCCAGCTGGTCGCCGGGGCCGTGACCAAGGAAGCGCAACAGCCGCAACGGCCCGCGCCGCGTTCGGTAGAGAGGCAACAGCGTCACGAGGCGGCCCTCGGGATCGCGGCAGGCTCGAATGCGCATCCGACCGCTCCCGAAATGCTTCCACCAGGTCTCCAACCACTCGGGCGTGGCGAAGATGTTCTGGCTCTCTTCCGCAAGCCGGGAGAGCTCGTCGCGCGTGTCGGCGAGCGAATCGCTCACTTCGTGCGTCAAGCGCTTGCCCAGCTCAGCTTCGTGGCGGCCCGACAGAGTCGTCGGAGTTTACGGATGGATAACCTGAGGCGCCCTCCGGACGCCGAACGTGGCCCCCGCTTCCACCCCCACCCCACGAGCCGTTACGCGCGGCGTCGCCCGCCTGGCAGCCGCCGTACGCCGGGCACGGCGGCCGAACAACCGCACCGTCGTCCTCTGCTACCACTCGATCGGGCAGGGCGACTCCCCGCTCAGTCTCCCCACAGCGGTCTTTCGGGCCCAGGTCGAGCTCCTGGCGGAGGCGGGATTCGATTTCGTCACGTTCGGAACGCTCGTCGACGCGCTCGCCGCCGGGTCGCTGCCGACGCGACCGACGGCGGTGCTGACCTTCGACGACGGTTTCGCAGACATGCACGGTGTGGTCTGGCCGACGCTCCACGAGCTCGGGATGCCCGCCACGTGCTTCGTCACGACCGGGCTCATGGAAGGGGAGCCGTCTGCGCTTGCACGGTTCGCGGAGTCTGCCCAGGGCTCGTCCTTTCGGTTCATGGCTCCGGCGCAGGTGACGGAGCTCGCGGAGACCGGGTGCGAAATCGGGGCCCACACGCACACGCATCCGAATCTGGCGCACCTCGGAGAGAACGGTGTGATCGAGGAGCTTCGACGCTCCAGGGAGACGCTCGAGGACGTCACAGGGGCCGAAGTACGCGTGCTCGCGTATCCGTACGGCTACTACGGCCTGCACTACACCGACCGCACGGTGCAGATCGCACGAGATCTCGGCTTCAGCGGAGCGGCGGCGGTCGCCAACCGCGGAGTCGGGCGGCGTGACCGGAGCCGGACGTTCCGGCTCCCACGGTTCACGCCGTCGCAGGAAGACCCGGCCTGGTTCGAGAGACGGATGCTCGGCGATCTAGACTGGGTTTGTTGGATTCGAGCGAGAATGCACCAGGGGCGGCAGTGACCGGTTTCTCCCTGGCGTCGGCGCCAGTAGCCGAGGCGACGGCGCTACTCGCACCCGGTCGGAGCCCGTTGACCTACGCAGCTCTGCACGAGCTCGTCTCCGGTACCGCCGCGGGGCTCCGGGCGAGCGGCGTCCGCCCGGCGGCTCGAGTCGCGCTTATCGTCGAGAACGGGCCCGAGGCGGCAACGTCGTTCCTCACGATCGCGTCGGCCGCCACGGTTGCACCGCTCAATCGGGCGTACGGCGCGGAGGAGCTTGCGTTCTACCTCGAGGACATCCACGCAGAGGCGGTCGTGGTCGAAGCGTCGCTCGACACCCCTGCACGCGACGTCGCCCGGGCGCGAGGGATTTCCGTCATCGACCTGCATGTCGACACGGCCGCTCCGGCCGGGATGTTCACGCTGGACGGGGTGACCCCGGAGCCGCCGCTGACCGGCCCGTCCCCGGACGCCGTCGCACTGGTGCTGCACACGTCGGGAACGACCTCGCGGCCGAAGCTCGTGCCTCTCACTCATCGGCAACTCGGTGTCTCCGCCCGCAACGTGGCGCAGACCCTTCAGCTCTCGTCGGCGGACCGCTGCCTCAACATCATGCCGCTCTTCCACATCCACGGGCTCGTCGCCGCCCTGCTCGCCTCGCTCGACGCGGGAGGGTCGGTCGCGTGTTGCCCCGGCTTCCACCAGCTTCACTTCTTCGACTGGCTCGACGAGTTGAAGCCGACGTGGTACACGGCCGTCCCGACCATGCATGCGGCCGTCGTCGCGCGGGCCCGTGACCGTCGAGAGACACTGACCGACCACCGACTCCGGTTGATCCGGTCGTCGTCGGCGTCCCTGCCGGTTCCCGTGCTCGAAGGGCTCGAGGAGACATTCGGGGTTCCGGTGATAGAGGCCTATGGAATGACCGAAGCCGCCCATCAGATGGCTTCCAACCGGCTTCCGCCCGAGCAGCGAAAGCCGGGCACCGTCGGCCCTCCAGCCGGCCCTGAGATCGCCGTGCTCGACGAATCCGGGGACCTCCTCCCGGCCGGCGAGATCGGCGAGGTCGTGATCCGCGGCGAGAACGTCTTCTCCGGCTACGAGGCGAACCCCGAGGCGAACGAGGCCGCCTTCGTGAATGGATGGTTCAGGACCGGCGACGAGGGATTCCTCGACGACGACGGTTTCGTCACCCTTCGCGGCCGGCTCAAGGAAGTGATCAACCGAGGCGGGGAAAAGATCTCGCCGATGGAAATCGACGACGTCCTCCTCCGCCACGCGGCCGTGGCGCAGGCGGTGACGTTCGCGATGCCCGATCCCCGTCTCGGGGAGGAGGTCGCCGCCGCGGTCGTCCTCGCACCGGACCAGGAGGCGGACGAGCGCACACTCCAGGACTTCGTCGTCGCGACGCTCGCACCGTTCAAGGTGCCGCGCCGCATCGTCCTCCTCGACGAGATCCCGAAGGGCCCCACCGGGAAGGTGCAGCGCATCGGCCTCGCCGAGCGCCTCGGGGTCGAGCCGGTCCAGATCGGCGGCGACGACCATCCACCGTCGCACCTCGAGGGCGAGTTGATCCGCGTCTGGGAGTCGGTCCTCGGCTTCACCGGCATCGGCGTGAACGACGACTTCTTCGCGCTCGGCGGCGACTCGATCCTCGGTGCCGAGGCGGTTGCCCGTGTGCGAGACGTGGTCGGCGACCCGAACCTCCCGCTCGTCTCGATCGTGCGGGCCCCGACTCCGGCGGCAATGGCGCATGAAGCCTTCGCCGGACTCGGGATCGGCGCCTCGGGAGTGATCCCGCTGCAGGAGTCGGGGAGCCGGACGCCGTTGTTCATCGTCCACGCCGGCGACGGCGACGTGCTCACGTTCGCGGTCCTCGCCCGGCGGCTCGGACCGGAGCAGCCCAGCTACGGCCTGCGCGTCCCCGGTCTCGACGACGGGACGACGGTCCCGTCGTCGGTCGTCGAGCTGGCGACCGGCTATGTCGCCGACATCCGGAGCGTGCAACCGCACGGGCCCTACGTCCTCGGAGGCTACTGCCTCGGAGCAGGGATAGCCGTCGAGATGGCGCGTCAGCTCGAGGCCGACGGCGAGGAGGTGGCCATGCTGGTCATGCTCGATCCCAGATTTGCCGCGCGCGGCAGCCTTCCCATCCGGCTGTGGATCGTCCGACGGAAGGCCCGCACGGCCCTGCGCAGCATTCGCGACCGGCAGCTGGCCGAGGCCATCGGTCGGCAGGTTCCCCGCACTCGGTCGGACAACCCCGTGCCGGACAGACTCGCCCGCCTGAGGGACGCTCACACCACGCGACCGTTCGATTTCCCGACCGCCGTCGTCTTCTCGGAGGAAGTCATCGAGGAGTGGAACAAGGGCTGGTACCCGCCCTGGTTCTTCGAGCGCATGATCAGGAACCTCTCGGGCTGGAAGGTGATCCCTTCGCTCCACGAACGGTTGCTGCTCCCGCCGGCCGTCGACGCCGTCGCCGCCGAGATTCGCGCTGTGCTGGGCCAGGTCGCCGAGTCCACGGTGGCCGCATAGCCGTCGCTCCGGCCGGCTGGTCTCCCCCTCCCGCGAGCCCAACGCTCGAGCGTGGCGAGGCCGCCGTATGGCGATTCCAGGCCGGCGCGAGCCGCCCCATCGAGGCGGTGCTCGCGCGGTACCTCGGCGCGCCGCCTGAGGAAGTCGTGGTGAGGAGGGCGCCCTCCGGCAAGCCCGAACCGGAGGACCCCGGGTTCTCCGTGAGCCTCGCGCACAGCGGTGAGACGGTTCTCGTCGCGGTTGCTCTCGACATGCAGATCGGCGTCGACGTCGAGCCTCTTCGAGATGGCGTCGAGAACTGGTCGCTCGTCTCACACGCGCTGACCTCCGGTGAGCAGGCAAGGTTGACTGCGCTCCCGGCCGCCGAGCGCGGCGACGCGTTCCTCGCCGCCTGGACGCGGAAGGAGGCGCTCTTGAAGGCAGTCGGAGTCGGGCTGGGCGTGGATCCCCGGCTGATCGAGCTCGACGGCTCCGCCGTCGTCGAGGTGCCGAGGGAGCTCGGCGAACCCGGCGACTGGACGCTCGTCGACGTGCCGGTGCCGGGCCATGTGTCTGCGCTGGCGGTCCGCGGACCCCTGTCGCGACTCCTGCTCTACGACGAGGACGCCACGCCGGGATAGGTCGCCCGAATACGTCGTCCGAGCTCGTCGAAGGCCGCAGCCGAGCCGTCGTGGTCGAAGCACTCCTCGTCCGCGGCCCGGCGGGCGAGT
>DATLUW010000037.1:0-3536 GCA_035577825.1 Actinomycetota bacterium
ATCCCTGGTCCGGGATCGGGCAGGCGACCTCCGTCCTGTCGGGACGATGCGCCTCGTCTATCTGGACAACCTCCGAGTCGTCATGGTCGGGGGGGTGATTGCCGGGCACGCCATCGCCGGGTACGCGGGCATGAACTGGACGTACGCCGACGTCGCCGAGGGTGAGATGGGGACTGTATCCCAGGCGGTGGTCGGGCTCCTGATCTTGCCGTTCGCGCTATTCGTGATGGCGCTGTTCTTCATGGTGGCGGGCCTGCTCACACCGGCCTCGCTCGACCGCAAGGGCCCTCGCCGCTTCGCTCGCGACCGCCTGATCCGGCTCGGGATCCCACTGGCCGCCTTCACGTTCGTGCTGTGGCCCGTGATGACCTACGGGCTCTACGTGGCCGCAGGGTCCGATTGGGGCCTGTGGGACGTGTACAAGGACGACCCCACCCTCGACAATGGACCCCTGTGGTTCGTGGAGGCGCTGCTGATCTACTCCCTCGTCTACGCGGCCTGGGTCGCATGGCGCTCCCACCGCGCTGACACTGCCAACCCCGTCACGACAGGACCGCTCCGGACCCGTCACCTGGTGGCATGGGGGGCCGGGATCGCGGTCGGCACGCTCATCGTCCGGCGATGGTTCCCGTTCGACTCGCTCCAGTTCACGAACGCCCACGTCTGGCAGTGGCCGGAATGCATCGGGCTGTTCAGCCTGGGCATCGTGAGCGCACGTCGCGGTTGGCTCCAGCCGGTATCGCGAGGGATCCGCCGGGGGTGCGGCTGGGTCGCGTTGGTCGCGATCCTGGCCGTGCTCGTCGCCTTCGCATCGACCGATAACCCTGACCGGGCGCTGGAGATCTTCGGAAGCGGCTGGCGGTGGCAGCCGCTGGTCTTCGCCGTCTTAGGGGGCGCGGTGACGGTCGCGGCGTCGATCTGGACCTTCGCCTTCGCCCAGCAGCACTGGCACCATGACGGCCGCATTGCTCGGGCGACCGGTCGGGCCGCCTACGCGGCGTTCATGGTCCAGGGAATCCCTCTCATCCTTGCGGCGCTGGCCTTGCGTCCGTTGGGGATCCCGCTTGAAGTCAAGGCGCTGCTCGTGGCGGCCGCCTCGATCGTGGCTTCGTTCGGTCTCGGCTGGATCCTGGTGACGCGCACGCGTCTCGGCCGGATCATGTGAGTGCTGGGAGCCCGGCCAGGGGGCGGCGCTGGGCCCTGGCAGCCTCGGGTATCGCTCGCCAAGTGGGGGCGCCGGCAACGTCGACGGGCCTGAAAGGATCCTCGGGAAGGTGGTCCCTCTCCCCCATCAAGGGTCAGGGAGAGGCTCATATGCCTTCTGCTTGGTGCCGGAGGCTCATCGGGCATGAACGTGGTCGAGCTCGTTCAGCTCGAACACCCTGGGGAAAGTCCCCGGCGGGTGAGATCTTCGCTCCTAGCCCTGATTGATCGGATCGGGCCGCCCTGAAGATCGCTATTCGCGTAATCGCGGGACCCTTCCTCGCACTTCGGTCCCGCCAGACGGGTGCCCCTGACGACTCGGAACGGACAACCGCCAGACAGACCACGCCACCTTCTGCCCGACCCGCTACGCAGCCTGCAGGACCTTCCGGACCGTGCTCGGGTACCACCGCGCTCCCCCGTGCGCCGTCGGCACCGCCTCGGTGTTGAGGCTCTCAGCGATGGACGCGAGCGTCGCCCCGGAACGGCGCATCCGCGCGATCCGGCGCCGGCATGAAGCGTTCAGCATCCTGGTTGCCGACCTCGAGGGCCGCGTGGTAACCGAGGGCGGCGACGATATCGCCGAGCCCTCGCCGATCCCATTGCCGAGAATCCGTGTTCCCCATGAAGCTCCAGGTCGCTGGGTGTCAATCGCTTACCGGCTCTTGTTGCGGCCGGGCAGCAGAGTCGGAAGGATCCTCGCCATGGAGCCCCCCGACACCCAGTTTGCGAAGACACCCGACGGCGCCTACATCGCTTATCAGGTCACCGGCGAGCGTCCGGTGGATGTGGCGTGGCAGTTCGACTGGCTAGGGAACATCGATCTCGTCTGGGAAGTGCCGCGGTTCTGGGACGTGCTGGCGGGGATCGCGTCCTTCGCACGGCTGATCCTCCACGACCGTCGCGCGACCGGTCTCTCGAGCGCCAACGTCCCGCCTCCGAACCTGGAGACGCGTGCGGCGGACCTTCGGGTCGTCCTCGACGCGGTCGGATCCGAGCGACCGGTGCTCGCAGGTGAGCTTGAAGGCGGCGCCTCGAGCGCGTTCTTCGCCGCGACGCACCCAGATCGCACCCATTCGGTCGTGTGGACGTACCCCGTGGCGCGAAGCGTGCGGAGCCGTGACTATCCGTGGGGCGCTCCGGCCGAGCAGCTGGAGATCGACGAACGCGAGCTGGAGCACTGGGGAACCCTGGAGGGAGCGCGCATCTGGGCCGAGGGCGAAGCCTCGCATGGCCACTTCATGGCCGAGGAGGACATCAGGGCCTACGCACGGCTCAGTCGGAACACCGCCACGCCCGACATCGCACGCCAGATGGCGAGGACGTGGCGCGAGACGGACGTCCGCTCCATCCTGCCGTCCGTCAAGGTCCGGACCCTGCTCCTCACCCAGGGCCCGCCGGATGGTCATGTCGATGAAGTCGAGTACATCGCCTCCCTGATGCCAATGGCGGAGATCGCGCTCCTCCCGCAGGGACCCTTGTTCGCCGCCGATGTGGCGTCGGCGGAGGTCGACGAGATCCGCCGTTTCGTCGGCATCGAGCCGGCGAGGCATGAGCTCGACACCGTCCTCGCCACCGTCCTGTTCACCGACATCGTCGGCTCGACCGAGCGTCAGTCAGCCCTTGGCGACCGCGCTTGGAAGGACCTGATCCGGCGACACCATGCGGCAGTGCGGAGCGCGCTGCAGCGATGGAAGGGGGTGGAAGTCAGCACCGCCGGCGACGGCTTCTTCGCGACCTCGACGGACCGGCGCGTGCGATCCGGTGTGCGCTCGACATTGCTCGAGACGTGCGCAAGCTCGGGATCGAGGTCCGCGCGGGCGTCCACACGGGCGAGTGCGAGTTGGTCGACGGCGACGTGCAGGGGATCGCGGTCTCGACCGGCGCACGGATCTCCTCGCTGGCGGGCCCCTCCGAGGTCTTGATCTCCGAGACGGTCAAGGGCTTGGTTGCGGGGTCAGGACTGAGCTTCGAGGACGCAGGCGAGCACGACCTGAAGGGCGTCCCCGACCGCTGGCATCTCTACCGGGTCGTGGGCTGATCTCGCCACTGGGGCCGACGCCAGAGTCGTGGGCCCGAGACAACGAGGAGATCAGAGTCCAGCCGAGCGCGACCCAGTGGGCTGGACCGCTGGGGTCTACGGTGGTCCGCGGACGCCCTCCCGCGTCGAACGTCATCAGACCGGTGTTGTCCGAGGGCCGCCGGCGCGTGTCAGGAGACCTTGCTAGCCCTCTCGCGCCGCGGACCGAACACTCTCGTCGCTCAGTCCGGCGGCTGCCTTTCGGCAACGTTCGGCGTCAGCGTGATTGCCAGCGCGCGCGAACGCTTGCGCT
>DATLUW010000038.1:0-2130 GCA_035577825.1 Actinomycetota bacterium
AGGTATGGCCGATCCACAGCAGGTTCTCGCGCAGCGGGTGCACGACGCCATCGTCGCGTCGTTCGGCCCTGACTTCGGCGACGCGGACCCGCTGATCCGGCCGTCCTCGTTCGCGGACTTCCAGGCCAACGTGGCGCTGCCGCTCGGCAAGCGGCTGGGCCGCCCGCCCCGGGAGGTGGCCGCCGAGCTCGCCGCCCGGCTGGACGTGGCGGACATGTGCGCCGAGCCGGAGGTCAGCGGGCCCGGCTTCATCAACTTCTCGCTGCGCGACGACTGGATCGCCGCGCAGGCCACGCAGATGCTCGGCGACCCCAGGCTCGGGCTCGCGCCGACCGCCACCCCGCAGACGGTGGTGGTGGAGTACTCCTCGCCGAACGTGGCCAAGGAGATGCACGTCGGGCACTTGCGCACCACCATCGTCGGCGACGCCATCGCGCGCGTCCTGGAGTTCGCCGGGCACCGGGTGATCAGGGACAACCACGTCGGCGACTGGGGCACCCCGTTCGGCATGCTGATCGAGCACCTGCTCGACGTGGGCGTGGACTCGGCCGAGGCGGGGCTGCTGACCACCGATCCGAACGCGTTCTACCAGGCGGCCCGGCGCAAGTTCGACTCCGACCCGGCGTTCACCGAGCGCGCCCGGAGCCGGCTGGTCCTGCTGCAGGCCGGGGACCCGGACACGATGGCCATCTGGCAGCGCCTTGTCGACATCTCCCGCGGGTACCTGCACCAGGTGTACGCAAGGCTCGGGGTGAGCCTCACGGACGAGGACATCCGCGGCGAGAGCTTCTACAACGACATGCTCGCGGACACCGTGGGCGAGCTCGAGGAGCGGGGCATCGCGGTCGTGAGCGAGGGCGCGCTGTGCGCGTTCCCCGCGGGCTTCACCGGCCGCGAGGGCCGGCCGCTGCCGCTCATCATCCGCAAGAGCGACGGCGGCTACAACTACGCCTCGACCGACCTGGCCGCGGTCCGCTACCGGGTGGACAAGCTCAGCGCGGACCGGGCGATATACGTGGTCGGGTCCGAGCAGGCCCTGCACTTCCAGATGGTCTTCGCGGTGGCCAGGGAGGCGGGCTGGATTCCGGCGGAGGCCAGGTTCGAGCACGCCCAGATCGGCATGGTGCTGGGCCAGGATGGCAACCGGCTGAGGACCAGGGAGGGCGAGACGCCCAAGCTCAGCGGCCTGCTCCAGGAGGGCGTCGACCGGGCCCGCGGCATCCTCGACGAGGTCGACGCCTCATCCCGGTTCGACGCGGCCGAACTGGACGCGGTGGCCGAGGCGGTCGGCATCGGCGCGGTCAAGTACGCCGACCTGTCTACCGCGCGGGAGAGCGCGTACCTGTTCGACTGGGACCGGATGATCTCGTTCCGCGGCAATACCGGCCCCTACCTGCAGTACGCCACCGCGCGGATCAAGTCGATCTTCCGCCGGGCCGGCGAGGCAGGTCAGGCGGAAGCCGACGCCCGCAGGTCCGGGGTCGCGATCACCGCGGGCCCGGAACGGGCGCTCGCGCTGCGGTTGCTCGATTTCGGCGCCATGGTGACCCAGCTGGGCGAGACCGCCGAACCGCACCGGCTCTGCGCCTACCTATTCGACGTGGCCAGCTTGTTCACCACGTTCTACGAGGAGTGCCCGGTGCTCAAGGCGGAGCCCGCGTCGCTGCGGGCCAGCCGGCTCGCCCTCTGCGCGCTCACCCTCGACGCGCTGACCCTGGGCCTGACCCTGCTCGGGGTGCCGATCCCGGACCGGATGTAACCAGGAGCTGAACTCAGCCAGCGCCCGCCGGGTCATCCCGGCGGGCGCTGGCGTGAGCATGTGAACTCACGAACGTACTGCTTACGTGGCGCGTGGATTCCGCGTCGGGCCCCGGTCGTTCGGGCAATGTCGGACGCATGGATACGAACGGGCCGTCCATCGGCTACCTAGCACACCCCAGGCCCGAACCGTCTGACCTGACCGCGCGTAGCGGGCGCGCGGCCCGCGAAAGACAGAGCCACGGAACAAGGAGGCATCCATGAGGGCCCGCGATCGGCGTTACGGGAAGACCACCGTGAAGACCCGGGTTGGCATCGCGACCGCCATACTGGTCGGCGGCGCGGTAGCGGCAGGCGCGGCACTGGCCGCGA
>DATLUW010000039.1:0-2273 GCA_035577825.1 Actinomycetota bacterium
GACTCCTCCAGCCGTGGGACTTCTTCCACTCGCCCCCGTGGACGGAGCACACGTTCGTGGGCGCGGGCGACGGGCCGTGCGTGATCCTGATGGCGGGGACGCGGGCAAGCCCGGGGGTGCGGTACCCCGTGTCCGAGCTCGCGGCGCGCTACGGCGCGAGCGTGGCGGAGGAGACCTCCGACTGGAGGCAGGCGTACGCGACGATCGAGCGGTTCCGGCGAGAGCGGCCGCCGACCTGGACTCGTCTGCCCTGGGCGTAGATTCCTTCAGGCGACATCCCGAACACCGCCGCACGCAACGGTTCTGTCGCCGCTTCGACCGACCGGCACGGATCTTTGCGCCTATTGGTCGGACGCTATAGCGTCGCGTCGTCAGCGACGAGCAAGGAGGCGGAGCCATGAGCATCGACCTCGACGCCTATCGGGAGCAGAGTCTCGCGGCGTGGGCGGAAGTGGCGGCGGGCTGGGAGGAGCGGCGTGAGTGGCTGATGGGCATCACCGGTCGCGTCATCGCCTGGCTGGTGGAGAAAGCTGATCCAAAGCCGGGCCAGATTTTCCTTGACATCGCCGCCGGGACTGGCGATCTCGGCTTCGCGGTCGCCGAGCGGGTCGGCGAAGGCGGGCACGTGATCTCGAGCGACTTCTCGTCCAACATGCTCGACGTCGCCCGCCGCAACGGCGAGGCCCGCGGGCTGACCCAGGTCGAGTACCGGGTACTGGACGCCGAGAAGATGGATCTCGACGACGACAGCGTCGACGGGGTGGTCTGCCGCTGGGGGTACATGTTGATGGCGGACCCGGCTGCGGCGCTCAAGGAGACAAGGCGGGTGCTCGGCGACGGCGGGCCGGTGGCCTTCGCTGTCTGGGCAACCCCTGACCGCAATCCATGGGCGGCCGTACCGGCGATGACTCTGGTTCAGCGTGGTCATGTCCCTCCGCCCGAGCCGGGACTACCCGGGATGTTCGCACTCGGCGACCCCGCCCGCATCCGCGAGCTGCTCGCGCAGGCCGGGTTCGCCGAGCCGGAAGTAGAGGAGATCGAGTTCGAATTCAGCTATGCGGACTTCGACGATTTCTGGGACACGCTCATCCGCCTCGCCGGCCCGTTCGCGCGCGCGATCAACGCACTGCCCGACGCCGAGCGAGAGGCGACGCGCTCGGCGATCGCGCAGAACGTCGAGCCCTGGCGCAACCAGGACGGCTTCTACACGGCTCCGGCGGCGACGTGGGGCGTCCTCGCCCGCTGATCAATGACGGCTAGCCGACGATCGTCATCTCGTAGCGACTGATCTTGCCGTTGCGAATCGTGAGTTGGACGTGCCGGTCGCGCTCATAGGCGAAGTCGCCCGTCTCTTTCATCCGATAGACCTGGTTCACGTCGCACGAGACGCACCCGTCGCCGTGGTCCACCCATTCGCCTTCCTCGAACGCATATTCGAAGGTCTCCGGTGATGAGCCCCAAGTCCAGCTTTCCCTCATCTCGTCGATCCCGTGCAGCGTGCGCCGTGGTGTGATCCATTCCACGTCGGGAGCGAGAAGCGTGAAGACCGATTCGCGGTCAGCTGTCCGAACGGCCGCCTCGAGAGCCACCCGGAACCTTTCGGCGACCTCCAGATCCTCGGCGCCCATCACTGGAATCCTATCCGCGAGCAGAGACTGGTTTCTTTCCGCCCCCGTGCGCCTGGCCGGCCAGCACGCGCTCCTGGTGAGCCGACGGCATACACTCGGTCCGTGGCGCTTGATGTCGAGGTTCAGAGGCTTCAGATAGGCGACGTTGTCCTGGTTGAGCTCGCCGACCATGACACGAAGGTCGAGGCGAAGGTGGTGCGTGCGATCGACCGGACCGAAGGCACCGTGCTCGCAACATTGCGTGTGGTGGGTCGGGACGACTTCGTCAAGGAGTGGCCCCTCGACGAGCTGGTGACGCTCGTTCGGGGTCCTTAGCGCCGCGGGCACTAACGTCCGAAGATCTGCTGGTACAGGCTCTGCCAGTCGGCGGCGCCCTATCCGGCCGCGACGTACGCGTTCTTCAGGACGTTGACCCTGATCGCGGTGATCTTGATCGCCTCGAGCTCCATGACCGTCTGGGCGGTCGCGCGCGTGCAGTTGAGCTGAACCCGGCCCGGTTTCGAGAAGCTGTGGACGACGGTGAGTGCGAGCATGTTCCAGTGTGTCGCGTTGCCTGCGTCGGAATCCACTCCGGCGACGAGATAGCACAGAACACCGGCAGTTTCGTCGACGCTATAGGCGTTCGGGTTCGTGTTCAGCGCCCGC
>DATLUW010000040.1:0-3554 GCA_035577825.1 Actinomycetota bacterium
ACCCGGAACTGGACCGTCACAGCGGAGCGGGCCGGGTCCATGTGGAACAGCCCCACGTACCGGCCGGCGACCGCCACCCGCACGTGGTACACGCCGTTCGGGAGTCGGAGCTGGATGCCGTCGCCGAAGATCGGCCCCGGCCTCTCGAAGAACTGCCCGGCGGCGAGCGCGCTCACGGCCCATCCGTGGTCGATCCCCCACCGGTTCCCCTCGAGGAACGGGTTCAACGTGACGCCGCAGAACTCCGGGTAGGTCGGGTCGGACACCGACGTCGGCTTCAGGCGCTGCGGGTTGTAGTTGTTCGGGCAGAACGGCCGCGTCTCGCGGTGGACCGCCTTGCCGGCGGCGTTCGTCACCGTGACGTGGAAGAAGTCCGTCAGGTCCTGCCAGCCGTCGAGCGTGCTCGAGGCGATCGGCCGGGAGAACGTCGTCGTGCCGTCCGACCACACCTGTGAGAGCTGGATCCGTCCGCCGATCCCCGTGCCGTGCAGGTCCAGCTGGAACGCCCCCCCGACCGGGGTCACGTAGACGCCCGGATCGAACTGGAACGCCGAGTTCTTCGGTCGCTCCACGACGGCGTGGGTCTGCGTGCCGAGCAGCCGGAGCGATGGCGGATCCGTCGCGGCGCGGGCCGCCCCCGTGGAAAACGCCGTGGCGAGGAGCGTGGTCGCGACGACCAGCGCCAGACGGCGGAACGTCCGGATCGAGTGCATGTGGACCCCCCAGGGATGATTGTCCGGGTCGTCGGACGGCCCGGCCGCCCGAGAGGTTCCACATGCTCCCAGGCCGAACCCGGAATCGCCAGACCGGTCTAGCCTTGCGCGCCATGGAGCGACGCGCGTTCGGACGAACCGGCTTGGAGCTGCCGGTGATCGGACTCGGCACGTGGGCCGTCTTCGACCTGGCCGACCGCGATCAGCGGGTGGCCGACGACGTGGTCGCGGCCGCGTTCGGGGGGGGCACCACAGTGGTGGACTCCTCCCCAATGTACGGGCGGGCGGAGCTCGTGCTCGGCCGGGCGCTCGGCGACCGCCGGGACGGCGCGGTGGTTGCCACCAAGATCTGGACGCGGTCGGTCGAGGAGGGGCGGCGGCAGTTCGAGGATCAGCTCCGGTTCTACGGCGGGCGCGTCGACGTCGAGCAGGTCCACAACCTGGTCGCGACGAATGACCATCTCGGCTGGATGGAACGCGAACGCGACGCCGGGCGGATCGGGCTCCTCGGGGCGACGCACTACAGCGCGGGCTCGTTCGGCGAGCTCGAGGCGGTCATGCGGTCCGGACGGATCCAGGCCATCCAGGTCCCGTACAACCCCGCCGAGCGCGAGGTCGAACGCCGCGTCCTGCCGCTCGCCGAGGAGCTCGGGCTGGGCGTGATCGCGATGCGGCCGCTCGGCGCGGGGCGCCTGATGCCGGGCCCGCCCGCGTCGGCGCTTGCGCCCCTCGGGGTGGGGTCGTGGGGAGAGGCCCTGCTCAAGTGGTGCCTTTCCGACCGGCGGATCCATGTGGCGATCCCCGCCACCTCCGTGCCCGACCACGCCGTCGCGAACGCGGCCGCGGGCGACGGACCGTGGCTCGACGACGACCGGCGGGAGCAGGTTTCGAGGCTCGCGCTCGCGAGGTGATCCATCCCCGATCGCTCCCGGTGACCTGTCGGTGGCCGGTGCTAGCGTCCGCTCGCGACGGGAGGGGGGTGTCGTGCGCCGCGGCGAGGTGTTCGCCCCGCGGGGGCAGGTCTTCACGGTGGAGGTCCCCGAGACCCGGGCCGAACGCGCCCGCGGCCTCCTCGGCAGGGACGGTCTCGAACCCGGAACGGGGATGCTGTTCGAACGGGCGAGCTCCGTGCACACGATGCGGATGCGGTTCCCGATCACGGTCGCGTACCTCAGCCCTGCGGGCGCGGACGGACGGCGGACTGTGCGGCGGGTGGCGGTCCTTCGGCCCGGCCGGATGGCGCGCCCGCGGTGGAGCGTGCGGTCGGTGCTGGAGCTCCCGGCGGGGGCGGACGTCCGGGCCGGCGACGCTATACTCTGTCGGCTGTCCTCAGCGGGGAGCGGTCCTCGAGCCCCCATCGTCTAGCGGCCTAGGATTCCACTCTTTCAAGGTGGCGACACGGGTTCGAATCCCGTTGGGGGTACTGAATCGGTGCCGGGTGACGCCGGAGGCCGGTTGGCACGACACATAGGGTCCCGTGGAGCAGCCTGGCCGTGCTCGCCACCCTGTCAAGGTGGAGGTCGCGGGTTCGAATCCCGTCGGGACCGCCGCTCTGAAGCAGCGGAAAAACATGGAGCGCCCCGGAGGCCGAAGCCTCCGGGGCGCTCTCGTTCTCCCAGTTCGTCAGGCCCCGAGACGTCGGTTGTCATCCCCGCGAAAATGGCTGACATGGATGAAGTCGAGGTCGTCGTCGCCCATGACGAGCGCGTGACCCTGCGCGTCGGCGACGTCTTCCTGAAGATCGACACCGATCAGACCCGAACCGACGTCGAGATCGAGGCCATGGCCATGGCGCCCATCCCGACTCCCGAGGTCCTGTGGCGGAAGCCGCCCGTGCTCGCGCTCGCCGCCCTTCCAGGGACCGCGCTCGGCTGCCTCGGCGAGCCGTCGACCGCGTCTTCGGCGGCGTGGGAAGCGGCCGGTGCCGCCGCCCGGATGCTGCACGAAGCGCCACTGCCCCCATGGCCCGGCAAGAGCGTCGACGAGATCGCTGCACGGCTCGACGGCGAATGCGAGTGGCTCGTCACGAACGGCGTCCTTCCCACCGACGTGGTCACGCGCAACCGCCGGATCGGCGACGCAGCGCTCCGACCGTGGACACCGGTGTTCACGCACGGCGATCTGCAGATCACCCACGTGTTCGTCGACGGTGACGAGATCACCGGGGTGATCGACTGGTCCGAGGCGTCACAGGGCGATGCTCTGTTCGACCTCGCCATCCTGACGCTCGGACACGAGGAGCGCCTTCCCGAAGTCGTCGCCGGCTACGGCATCGACGTCGACGTCGATGTGATCCGCGCATGGTGGTCATTGCGAAGCCTGCTGGCGGCCCGCTGGCTGATCCAGCATGGCTTCGACCCGTCCTCGCCGGGCTGCGAGTTCGACGTGCTCAGATCCCGGTTGTGAGGCTGCAGGAGCCCGACGGGCGTTCGACCGGTGGGTTCTACGGTCCCGGTAGAATGACGGCGCTGTAGGAACACGAGATCCCTGCGACCGAAATGGCCGCAGGGATCGCGTTGTACACCGAGACGGTGGCACGGCGATCGGCCGGGCGCCGTCATCCGGCGAGGTAGCTCAGTTGGTAGAGCACGCGGCTGAAAACCGCGGTGTCGGCGGTTCGATCCCGTCCCTCGCCACCCTGCCGCCCCCCCGGGCGGCGGACGTCGACGGCTCGAACCGTCTTGCTACGACCTGGAGTTGGACCCGTCGATCAGCGCCCGGATCTCGGACTCCCGGTACCGGCGGTGGCCGCCGAGGGTCCGGATCGAGGACAGTTTGCCGGCCTTCGCCCATCGCGTGACCGTCTTCGGGTCCACGCGGAATATCGACGCGATCTCGGCC
>DATLUW010000041.1:0-2570 GCA_035577825.1 Actinomycetota bacterium
GGCGATGTCCTGGTCGCTCCCGCCGCCCACCGTCGTGTCCGTCCACAGCGGATGGGCGACCCCACCCCTGGCGGCAACGGCCGAGTAGTCCCCGAAGAACGACGACCCCGCCGGGAAGTTGGCCGTCGTGTTCGACGACGCGGTGGACAGCCGGATGCTCGCACCGAAGCTGACGCCGTTGTTCGACGAGCTCGCGAAGTACGGGTCCACCAGCGGGGTCCCGTCGGTCCGGTTGGCGTCGTTCTGATCGCTGAACCACACGACGTCGACCTCGTTGTCGACAGGGTCGACCGCGATCGACGGGAAGAACTGACTGAAGAACTCCCCCGACGGGTTCACGTCGTCGTTCACGCGGACGGGCGCCGACCAGGTGTTCCCGCCGTCGGTCGACCGGGCCAGCATGATGTCGGAGTCGTCCGCGCCGGCCGGGTTCTCTGTCCACACGGCGTACAGCAGGTTCGCGTTCGTCGCGCTCGCGGCGATGGTCGGGAAGCTGTTCACGCGAGCCAGCGGACGGACGCCTCCGGCGGCGCCGTCCGGGTTGCCGACGGCGGTGAAGTTGTTCCGGACGACGTGGTCGTTGCCGCCGGTGAGCGCGTTGAAGTTCTGGCCGCCGTCGGTGGACTTGTCGATCATGATCCGGCTGTTGCCGCTGCCGTCGCTGTCGGCCCAAGCCACGTACACCGCGCCGTCGGCGCCGACCGCGATGTTCGAGCCCTGGACGCGGCTCGGATTGGCGTCGTTGACCTGGAGGTCGGCCGTGAAGCTCGTCCCGCCGTTGGTGGACCGGGCGAACCGGATCTGGGAGGAGGCGCCCGGGTTGCGGGTGACCGACGCGTAGATGTTCCCGGAGTTCGTGCCGCTGGTGCGCTGGTCGACGGCCAGCCAGCCCTTGTCGTCGACGTTCGCCTTGGACGTGCCGAGTGCGATCACCGGCCCGGTCCAGGTCTGGCCGCCGTTCGTGGACCGGTACAGCCACTGCGTGTTCTGGATTCCGTTGCCGGCGCCGTCACGGTTGAAGCCCATGCACAGGTAGTAGGCCGTGCCGTTGCCGTCGAAGCCGACGACCGGGTCGCCGGCCTCGGCGAACCCGGCGGGAAGGAGTGTCTGGTCGGTCCACGTCTTGCCGCGGTCGGTCGACCGGTACGCGCCGCACGCAGTGGTCCCGCTTCGGTAGTCGTTCGCCCCGCCCGAGAGGTTCCGGACGTTCGTCGGGTTGATGGCGATCGTGGTCTCGTCCTGGGGCTGCGTGGTCGCATCCTGGTTGACCTGGACCACCGCCCCGGCGAACGCAGCGGTGGCGCCGGCCGGCGCGGCGACGGACAGCATCACCACCTGGACCGAGGTCACCGCGATCGCAACGGAGATGGCGAAGCGGATCGGAACCGTTCGTCGCATGAACTTCCTCCCCTTGAGGTCCCTGGAGTCCCCAGCCCCCGGAGATCGAAGCCGTTTGCGTTTGCTCCACGACCAGGTCTATCGCGACCGGCGATCTCCGCGGAATGCCCTCCAGGGCCATGGACGCTAGCGATCCAGCTCGAAAGCGGTCAATGGCCCACATCGGCACCCGGGGCCCGGGGCGTCCGATCTTCCGGCGCCCCGGTGGGTTAGGGCGATCGGTCTCCGGACGTACGGCGTGGCGCCTTCTGTCCGCGGCCGGCGACGCGTCCACGAAGCACCCGGCTCGGCGGCCGGTGGCCCATCGCCGCCGGGAGTCGAGGTGTGGGCGAACGTCGGCATGTGCTGCGAGGGTCGTCGCCCGAGCGGGATCGAGCCGTCCCGCGCCGGGAACCTCGGCGTTCGCGGTGGCCGTGCCCAGCGCCAGCCGAAGCGCCGTCTGCCAGTCGGCCCCCCGGTCGAGGGCGACGACGAGGCCCGCGAGGAACGCGTCGCCGCTTGACTCGACAGACCGTGCAAACGGAACCGCGGGCCTCAGGTTCGAAAGCCGACGGTGATCTGCACGAAGCGGCCGCCGTTCGCTTCCACCCCCACGTGGCCGAGGTAGGTTCGGCCCTTCGTGAGGCCGGCGCATTTGGGCTTGACCGACACCGACCCGGCGCCGACCCCGCCACCGGACACGCTCAGGAACGGCACGTCGGCCCGCACCGTCCAGTGCACCGCCTTGGACGACGTCTGCACGGGGACGATGCCGGCCTTCGGCGAGGCGCAGGTGCCGAGATTGAGCGATTCCGAGTCGAGGAAGATCCTGGCCGTGTTCGGCTCCGATTTCGCCGACCGCGGGTCGCCACCCAGACGGACCTCGTCGCCGTCGCTCCAGCCGTCCACGTCGGTGTCGGGCTTGCATGGGTTGGTTCGGCGGAGATACTCGGCGGACGACGTCAGGCCGTCGACGTCAGGATCGCCGCCCGAGTCGGCCTTCGTGGGACTCAGGCACGGGTACTTGCTCTCGACGCCGTTCGGGATGCCGTCCTGGTCACCGTCGGCCAGCACCTCGATCGTGACCGAGGTCGACCCGGTCATCGCGGCCGGCGTCTCCGCCGTGAGCTTCAGCTGGTGTGTGCCGGGCTTGAGCCCGGTGAGCGTCGTGGGCGAGCCGAGCCCGGCGGGCT
>DATLUW010000042.1:0-7358 GCA_035577825.1 Actinomycetota bacterium
CGCCGCACCGTCGAGTTCACCCCGTCGGCCGCGACGACGAGGTCGAAGCCGTCGTCGAACCGAGACAGGTCCGGCAGCTCGTCCTCGAAGGACATCTCGACCCCGAGCGAACGGCAGCGGTCCTGCAGGATCCGCAGCAGCCGCTTGCGCGCCACGCCGCTGAACACGTGCCCGCCGCTCCGGACGATCTTCCCCCCGTAGTGCACGTCGATCGCGCTCCACCGTGCGAACGAATCCGTGATATCCAGGTACGTCTCGCGGTCGGCGTCCCGGAGCGCCCCGAGCGTCTCCTCGCTGAACACGACCCCCCAGCCGAACGTCGCGTCCGGCGGGTTGCGTTCGACGAGGGTGATCTCGTGCGAGGGGTCGGCCTTCTTTGCCAGCGCCGCGAAGTACAGCCCTGCCGGCCCGCCGCCCAGCACGCCGATCCTCACCGCGCGACGACCTCGGCCAGCCGTTCGACCTGGTTCAGATCCGCCACCGTCGGGAACAGGATTAGGTGGTCGCACCCGGCGTCCTCGTATCCGCGAACGAAGTCGCGCACCGCGCCCTCGGTGGTCAGATTCCCCGCGGCGATCTTCTCGGCGAACGGACCGGTGAACGCGTAGTAGTCGCGGAGGTACGCGCCGCCGGCGTCGGCCTCGTCGGTGCCGCCAAGCGCGAAGTACCCCTGCCCCCACAGCTGCGGTTGCCCCGGCCGTTCGGCGTCGATCCACGCCGCCGTCGCGTCGCGAGCCGCCCGCTCGAACGCCCGCGGGGGCCCGCCGCCGTGCACGTAGCCGTCCGCGAACCGCGCCATCCGCCAGAGTGCCGAACCGGCCAGCCCGCCGACCAGGATCGGCGGCCCGCCCGGCCGCACCGGCGGCGGGCACACGTCGGCGTCCTCGAAGTGGTCCCGCAGCCCCGCAAGCTGCTCGCTGAACCGTTCCGCCCGTCCCGCCGCGTTCATCCGTGCGTACTCGTAGTCCTCGACCCGCGCCCCCAGCGCGAGCCCCAGCACCAGCCGCCCGCCGCTCACCTGGTCGACCGTGGCGGCCTGCTTGGCGAGCAGCGCGGTCGACCGGATCGGGCCGATGGCCACCATCGTCACGAGCTGGATCCGTGAGGTCGCCGCCGCCACGGCCGCCAGCGCGGGGAACGGATCGAGACTGCGGTAGGCCACGCGATCGAGCGTCCCCACCGACGCGAGCCCGGCCTCCTCGGCCGCGCGCGCCCACGCCACGACGTCAGTCCCGCCCGGCACGGTGTTCGGCAGCCCGATTCCGATCTCCATTCGAACGCCGAGGCTAACCCAGGTCCGCGTACCCTACGGACCGTGAGCGACGAGCCCCGCGAGCCGGCGTCCATCACCATCCAGCGGCGCATCGAGTGGTCGGACACCGACGCGTCCGGCGCGTGGCACAACTCGGCGGCGTTCAACATCATGGAATCGGCGGAGGTCGCGCTCGTGGACTCGCTCGGGATGCGCGACGACATCTACGGCCGCCACCCCCGGGTCCACATCGAAGCGGACTTCCTCGCGCCGCTCTGGTTCCGCGACGTCGTCGACTGTGAGGTGCGCGTCGCGAAGGTCGGCCGGACGAGCGTCACCTACGACGTCGAGATCCGCCGTGCCGGCGAGACGTGTGTCCGCGGCCGGCTGGTGGCCGTGCTCCTCGACCGCATCGGCGGAACCCCGCAGCCCTGGCCGGACGACTACCGCCGGCAGCTGGAACGCGCAGGACCGCAGCCCGGCGAGCACCTCGTCACCGGCGACTAGGATCGGATCGACGCCGATGGCCGACACGGAACAGCACCCGACGACCGGCGACGAAGCCGAGAGCGACGTCGCACCCCCGCAGGAGCGACAGCGTTCTGTTCGGCGCATGGGCCGCGTCTCGCCCGCGGACGAGGGCCTGTCGTACGGCTCGTACCTCAAGGTCCCCGAGCTGATCTCGCTGCAGCAGCTGCTGTCCGACCCGCCCGCCCACGACGAGCTGCTGTTCATCGTGATCCACCAGACCTACGAGCTGTGGTTCCGCCAGCTCCTGTTCGAGCTCGAATCCGTCCGCGACCTCATGTTCGACCGGCAGCCGGAGGACGCGCGGCACTACCTCCAGCGCGTGCACACGATCGAGAACGTCCTCGTCGAGCAGATCGCCGTGCTCGAGACGATGTCGCCGCAGGACTTCCTCCAGTTCCGGTCGCACCTCTCGCCGGCCTCCGGCTTCCAGTCCGTGCAGTTCCGGGAGGTGGAGTTCCTGTCGGGGCTCAAGCAGCGCGGGTTCCTCGCGCACCTCGGCGAGACCACCGACGAGCGCGAGCGCCTCGAACGCCGCCTGGGCGAACCAACGCTGTGGGACGCCTTCTGCGATCTCCTGGAAGCGAACGGCCTCCCGATGCCGGCGGACGACGACGACGCGCGGATGCGGAGCCTCGTGACGATGGCCCGCGAACGCGAACGGCACGCCGAGCTGTGGTATCTGTCCGAGGACCTGCTCACCCACGACGAGCTGTTCTCGCTGTGGCGGTACCGGCACATCCTCATGGTCATGCGCCAGATCGGCTCGAAGACCGGGACCGGTGGCTCGTCCGGCGCCTCGTACCTGCAGTCGACGCTCGACAAGCACTTCTTCCCCGACCTCTGGGAGCTCCGGAGCGAGCTGTAGGCGAGCCGCTCTGAGAGTTCCCTCATCTCCGGTTTCCACCGTCCACCGGCGGGAACGCTGAGGCCGGGCGTGTGTCCGCACACCCGCTCGCATCGAACCCGGGAGGTCCGAGTGGTACGTCACCGAATCGTCCTCGTCTCCGCGGTGGCCGCCGTCCTCGCTGCCACCGTCGCGTTCTCCTCCGGTGGTGCGGGCGCCCGAACCACCGCCGCCGCGCAGCGGTCGACGTCGCCCGGCATCACGTTCGGCGCGCCGGTCATCGTGGACACCGTCCACACGTACGGCGAGCCCGACGTGAAGATCGACCCTTCCGACCCCGGCAGGGTGTACGCGAGCGGCCCGTGGGGGACCGGCACTCAGCGGAGCATCTGGGACTTCTCGACCGACGGCGGCACGACGTTCCACCCGATCCACGACACGCCGCTCACCTCGGCGACCGGCTCGGACTCGATGCACACCGGCCCGGGCGGCGGCGACACCGAGATCTCGATCGACCACGACGGGAACGCCTACTACGCGGACCTGGCGGCGCTCGCGTCGCTGAAGGTCGCCAAGTGGGACCCCACCACCCGCACCCTCACGACCGGCTTCTTCGGCAACTCGAACCAGGGCGCGAACGGTGTCGACCGGCAGTGGTTCGCCCTGTGGGACCCGCCGGCCGCGCAGATCCCCGCGATCCGCCAGGCCACCGGCTACACGGGCCCGTTCCCCGTGAACTACCTCGTCTACTCAGAGGCGCTGGCCGGCTGCTGCGAGGCGGCGGCGTACTCGACCGACGGCACGAACTACACCGGCCCGACCAACGAGTACTCGATCGGGAGCGACGGCCCGGCCGTGATCGACCAGCAGACCGGCACGGTCCTGCAGGCGGTCGGCGTGAGCGGCGGCGTCGGCGTCGCGATCCTCAACCGCGGGCAGGGCCAGGCGGCCGACGACCCGGAGATCGGCGCGTCGCAGGTCGTGAAGGCCGCCGACCTCCCGTCCGGCGACGACGTCCGCGCCCTGTTCCCGGCGATCGCGATGGACCGTTCGCGGAACGCCTACCTCGTCTGGGTCACCCGGGACGACAACAACACGGTCGCCCAGCGGCCGTCGTCCTGGCAGATCTTCTACTCGTACGCGACTGCTGGGTCGGGCTGGAAGACGTGGTCGAAGCCGATCCAGATCAGCAAGCCGGCCGCGGTCACGAACATCATGCCCTGGGTGGTCGCCGGCTCGGCCGGCCGGATCGCGGCGGTCTGGTACGGCACGAACGACAACCACGACCCGAGCGGCACCGACGTCCACCAGGCGTGGGACGTCTTCGCGGCCAGCCTCACGAACGCGAACACCGCCAACCCGTCGATCCGCCAGGTGAAGGCGACGCCGCACCCGATGCACTACGGCACGATCTGCCTGGCCGGGACCGGCTGCATCGCCTCGCAGGGCAACCGCAACCTGGCGGACTTCTTCGAGGTCGACGTCAACCCGACCGACGGCGGCATCACGATCGTGTACGACGACACCTCGAACGAGCTGACCCAGGCCATCCCGCAGGGCCCGGGCATCGTCCCGCCGATCGACGGCACGCTCGACCACCGCGGCGCGCCGGTCGTCACGATGATCCGGCAGAACAGCGGTCCCGGGCTGTTCGGGACGAACGTCGACAACCACCCGAGCGGCGGCAACAGCCTGAACGACCCGAAGGGCGACGCGCACTTCGACCCGATCTACAACCCGAACTCGAACATCCCGCAGCTCGACCTGCTGGGGTTCGACATCCGGAGCGACGGGTCGGACGTCGTGTTCCGCCTGCCGGTGAATGACCTCCACGACCTGGCGAACGCCGTCGGCGCGACGGGGGGCCAGGCGGTCGACTACGTGTTCCGGTGGTCCGGCAAGCCGGTCGCGGACCCGAACACCGGGACGAGGATCCCGATCTACTACGCGGCGGTCGAGCTCGACTCCAGCGGGACGCCGACGTACTTCGCCGGGAAGGCGATCTCCTACGAGCTGTGCTCCGTGTCGGCGTGCACTCCGCACATCGTCGACTACCCGGCGCCGCCGTACGGCGGCACGGCGGTGACCGGCAAGGTGACGTTCATCCAGCCCGACCGCGGCCAGGGGAACTGGTTCATCATCCGGGTTCCGCGTTCGGTCATCGGGAACCCGCAGGACGGCGACGTGCTCGACAGCATGGGCGTGTACTCGTACGCGAGGAACCGCAGCGCGTCGATCCCGATCACAAACGCCGAGGCCCAGGAGGGCGTCACGCCGATCGCGATCGACGGCGTGTGCTGCATCAATTCGGTGGTGAAGCCGACCGCCCACTGAGCTCTCTGACTTCGCTGAGGGGCGTCCGCACTCTGTTCGTGGCGGGCGCCCCTCTATGCTGTCCGGCATCCGTCCGGGAGAGGTCCGAGGGTGCCGCACCCGTCCACGTTCTCGATCGTCGCCGTCGACCCCGACGCCGGCGAGGCCGGCGTCGCCGTCCAGTCGAAGTTCCTGGCCGCGGGGGCCGTCGTCCCATGGGCCCGCGGCGGCGTCGGAGCCGTTGCGACACAGGCGTTCGCGGAGGTGACCTTCGGCGTCCGCGGGCTGGACCTTCTGGAGGGCGGTCTGGAACCGCAGGCTGCGCTGGACAGGCTGTTGGCCGACAACGAACGCCGCGACGAGCGCCAGGTCGGAATCGTCGACATGGCCGGGCGTTCGGCATCGTTCACCGGCGCCGGGTGCTTCGACTGGGCGGGCGGTGAGACCGGCGACGGGTTCTGCTGCCAGGGGAACATCCTCGCCGGGCCGGACGTGGTCGCGGGGATGGCGGAGGCGTACCGGCTCGGTGACGGCCGGCCGCTGGCCGACCGGCTGGTGGAGGCGCTCCGCGCGGGTCAGGCCGCCGGCGGCGACCGGCGGGGGCAGGAGGCGGCCGGCCTGCTGGTCGTGAAGCCCGGTGGCGGCTACGGCGGCACGCACGACCGATGGATCGACCTCCGCGTCGACCACCACGATCAGCCGATCGAGGAGCTCGCGAAGCTGCTGGATCTCCATCGGTTGTACTTCGGGCGCCCGGCCGAGGGCGAGCTGATCGACGTGTCCGCTGAGCTGGAGGACGAGATCCGGGGCCACCTCGCGACGCTCGGCAAGATCGACGACGGCGCCGAGCTGTGGCCCGCGCTCGAGGACTACATGGGCTGGGAGAACCTCGAGGAGCGCTGGGCGGGCCCGGGCCGGATCGACCCTCGCGTGCTGGCGTACCTCCGCGATCACGCGGCGCCCGGCGCGTGAGCCTGCCCGACGGCTTCGCGTTCGGCGTCGCCACCGCGGGGTTCCAGGTCGAGGGTGGGTTCAACGGCCCCGGCGAGCCGCGGAACAACTGGTTCGACCGGGAGCGGCGCGGGAAGATCGAACGGAGCGGCGCGGCCTGCGATTCGTGGAACCGCTGGGAAGAGGACCTCGACGCGGTCGCCGCGATGGGCCTCGACTGGTACCGGCTCGGCGTCGAGTGGGCCCGCGTGCAGCCGAGCGCACGTTCGGAGGAATCGAACGAACCCGCGTGGGACGACAGCGCGGTCGGCCGCTACGTGGACATGCTGGCCGGTGCCCGCGAACGCGGGGTCGAGCCGCTCGTCACCCTCCATCACTTCACCCACCCGCGGTGGCTCGGCCTCGACCTGTGGCAGCGCGCCGAGTCCTCGCGCCTGTTCGCGGCCTACGCGGCCGAGGCGGCGCGTCGGCTGGGGGAGGGGCTCGTCGAGCGGGGCCAGCCGCCGCTGCTCCGCTACGTCACGCTCAACGAGCCGAACGTGCTCGCGTTCCAGACATGGGCAACCGGGTTGTTCCCCGGCGGGGGCATGGGGCGGTTACGCTCCGTGCGCCCCGCGCTCGACCACCTGCTGGCCGCGCACGTGCTGGCCTACGCGGCGCTCCACCGCCTCCATCGCGACCGGGGGTGGCCGGAGCCGGTCGTCACGACGAACACGTACACGAACTCCGTCTACGAGCTCGACCGGGGACTGGTCGACGTCCTGCTCGCCCCCCGCCGCGGCGTGGGCGCGGATGACCTCGGCGCGTACCTCGAGCACCGCCGGCGGGAATGGTTCGCGCTCCGCACGGGCCTCGCGGGGCCGGACCGCTCGCCCGCCCAGCGCGTGGTCGACCGCCTCGCCCGCCCGATGGCCTCGTGGGACGCACGCGACAGCGCGACCGTGCGGGCGCTGGAGGCGGAGGCCCCGGACGGCTCGCTCGACGTCGTGTCGATCGACGTCTACGCGTCGTGGGTGTCCGGCTATTTGCGGGTTCCCGGCCACAAGACCGCAGGAGGCCGCAGCCCGATGCCGTACCGCGACCTGTGGGAGGACCCGCCCCGGCCGCGGTCGTTCCGCGCGTTCGTGCGGGCGGCGACCGATCACGGCCTCCCGGTTTGGATCCTCGAGAACGGCCTCTGCAACCGTGTGAAGGACGGGCGGTCGTTTCCCCGTTCGGACGGCTGGACGCGAATCCGGTACCTCCTGGAGCACGTCCCGCTGGTGGCGGAGCTCGCGGCGGCGGGAGTGCCGATCGACGCGTACGTGCACTGGTCGCTGTACGACAACTATGAGTGGGGATCGTACGAGCCGCGGTTCGGCATCCACGGCATCGACCGCAGGGGGTCGAAGCCGGAGCGGCTCACGCACGACTCGATGGGGCACGACGCGGCCGGTGCCTACACGAAGCTCGTTCGCGAAACTCGCG
>DATLUW010000043.1:0-8290 GCA_035577825.1 Actinomycetota bacterium
GAGCGCAACGAGCAGGTCACAGTGCTCACGCACGAGGCGGGAGATGCCCGAGCCCTCGGCGCCGACGACGAGCGCGAGCGGACCGTCGGGCGCGTGGTCGTGTCCGACGGTCGCCGGAGCGTCCTCGTCGAGCCCGACCACGGTGAATCCCCGCTGCTGGAGGGCCTGCAGTGCGCGCGTCAGGTTTGTCACGCGCGCGACGGGCAGGTGGAGGAGGGCGCCGGCCGAGGCGCGGATGGCGGCCGGGGTGATCGGCGCGGCACGGCGCTCCCTCGATACGAGCATCGTCACCCCCGCCGCCTCGGCCGAACGGGCCGCCGCGCCGAGGTTCTGGGGGTCCGTCACGCCGTCGAGCACGACAACCACGGCCTCCGGCCCGAAGACGAACTCCCGCAGGTCGCCGTCGCCGAGCTCGCGGGGCATGGAGACCCTCGCGACGACGCCCTGGTGGTCGGGCGAGAGCCGGTCGAGCTCGTCCGTCGTGCCTTCGCCGGCCCGGACGCCCCGGGCAGCCGCTCGTTCCACGAGGGCGGCCACGGGCTGCGATCGTGTGCCGCGGGCGACCAGGAGCTCGAGCACCGCGCCGGCCGAGATCGCCTCGGCGACCGCCCGCCTGCCGCCGAGCCACGCGTCGGTGGGCCGAGGTGACGTCCGCTCCCCCCGCCGCGGCGCCGCGGTCCGACCCCGCGATGTCCGGCGCTCGTTCGCGCCCGAACCAGGACGGCCGGACCGGCGAGGATCGCGGGTCACGGTTCGTCTTCGGTCGCCACGACGACCGCGAGACAGGCTGCGCCGTCGCCGGTGAGCCCGAGCCCCTCCGGCCGCGTGGCCTTGACCGAGACCGCCCGCGGCTCGACGCCGAGCACGGACGCCAGGCGTTCGGCCATCTCCTCGCGGCGCGGCGCGATGGCGGGACGCTCCGCGAGCACGGTGAGGTCGCACGACCGGGGGCGAACGCCGGCGGAAGCTGCCAGCTCCACGCACCTGGCCAGAAGGTCGGAACCGGCCATGCCCGCCGTTGCGGAATCACCCTCGGGGAAGTGCTGCCCGAGGTCGCCGAGCGCCGCCGCGCCGAGCAGCGCCTCCCCCACCGCGTGGCACACCACGTCCGCGTCCGAGTGGCCGGCCAGGCCGGGTTCGTCGTCGAAACGCACCCCACCGAGCCACAGCGGCCGCGACGGATCCCGCTGGTGCACGTCGAAACCCAGCCCGACGCGCGGGATCATCGGGCCGCCAGCCGTTCGAGGTCGTCGGGCGTGGTCACCTTGAAGTTCCCCGGCTCGCCGGGTACGACGCGGATGCGTTCGCCGGCCCATTCCATCAACGCCGCGTCGTCGGTGAACAGGAGTCCATCGGCGGCCGCCCGTTCGTGCGCGGCAGCCAGCGCCGGAGCGTGGAACGCCTGCGGGGTCTGCGCGATGACGAGCCCGGACCGGTCCACCGTCTCGGCCACCCACCCGTCGTCGACACGTTTCACGGTGTCGGGGATCGTCACCACCGGAATCGCGCCGGCGGCTGCCTCATCGCTCGCCAGGGCCGAGACCACGGCATCGAACAGCGCGGACGACGCGAGCACCCGGGCGGCGTCGTGCACCACGACCACTCCCGTCGACGCCGGCAGGGCCGCCAGCGCGAGCCGGACGGAATCCTGCCGGGTCGAACCCCCGACCACGATCGTCGCGCCGATGCCCGAGGGGACCAGCGCCCCCGCCCGCCCCTCCCAGCCTTCCGGAACTACCACCACCAGGGACGTCACGAACGACGACCCGCACGCGGCCTCGGCCGACATGGTGAGCAGCGATCGTCCGCCGACCCCGAGGAACGCCTTGGGCCGGTCGCCCCCGATGCGCGAGCCCGATCCGGCCGCGAGCAGGATCGCCGCCACGCCCACCTCGGACCCCGGCTCCGACGGATCAGCGTCCCCCGACGGGGGCCCGTCGGTCATGGACGGCGGGATGAGCCGGCCGCCCGACCCCGCGGCTCGCTGTCCGCGGTTTCGCCCGAACGCGCCTCCGGGTGTTGGTCGTCCTCGGTTCGCTGCTCCGGCGCGGAGGGCTCCAGCGACGGCGGGTCGGCTGCGGAGCCGGCCTTCCGGGCCACCGCCACGCCGATGTCCGACTCCGCCAGCGCCGCGAACACCATCCGCCCGGTCGTGGTCTGCAGCACGTTCGTCACGGTGACGTCGGCCTCGACCCCGATGCGGTCGGCCGCGTCCTCCACGACCACCATCGTTCCGTCCTCGAGGTACCCGACGGCCTGCCCGTGGTCGCGCCCCGGCCGGGTCAGCCGGACGTGCAGCGACTCGCCCGGCAGGAACGGAACCCGGAACGCCGCCGCCAGCGCGTGGATCGAGCGAACTGGCACTTGCAGCGCCTGCGCGACCTTCACGAGGTTCGAGTCGGCGGTCACGACCGCGCCCCCGCGGTCCCGTGCGAGCCGGACCAGCCCCGCGTCGACGTCGCCCATGGCCTCCTCGTCGACGAGGATGACCTCGACCATGGGGTCCCGCTGGAGCTGGGCAAGGATGTCGAGTCCTCGCCGCCCCCGGGCCCGGCGGTTCCCGTCGGAGGAGTCCGCGATGCGCTGCAGCTCGCCGAGCACGCCGCGCGGCACCAGCAGCACCCCGCCCAGGAACCCGGTCTGCACCAGGTCGAGGATCCGACCGTCGATGAACGCGCTCGTGTCGACGACGTTCACCTCGGCACGGCCGAGCCCGGCCGCACGCGGCTTGAGCCCGACCAGCGAGAACATCTCGGCGTGCTTGCCCCGCCCGACACGGTAGCCCAGGTACGGCAGCGTCAGGTACAGGAACGCCACCAACGGCCACGCAGCGCCGCTCGGCAGCCGGAACAGCGGAATGCTGAGGAGCAGGGCGATGACCAGCCCGACGATCAGCCCGACCACGCCGGCCGCGACCTCCGCAGCGGGCGCCCGGCGGAACTCCTTCTCGACCGCGTCGACCGCGTGCGCGGTCTGCCGCCCGAAGATGCCGCCGACCACGTACCCGAGGAGCGCGCCGACCACGATGCCGACGACCGTTCGCCACGGTTCGTCGTGGGGGCTCCAGAGCTTGGCGCCGACCTCGTACCCCGCCAAAGCGAACAGCGTGATGAAGATGAACCGGACGAATTCGACCAGCCGGCCGCGCGTCGCCTTCCTGGGGGGACGAGCCTCACTCACGCGAACCACCGTGCCCTACTCGGGAGCGTGGTTCAAGAGTACTCGTCCGCCCGGTTGTGCCCGCGGGAATGGTGGGCTCAGTGCGACTCGTCGAGGACCTTGTCGATGGCCCGCTCGGCCTCCTCCTCGGAGGAGTCCATGGCGAACACGAGCTCGGACACGAGGATCTGGCGGGCCTTGGCGAGCATGCGCTTCTCGCCGGCCGACAGCCCCTTGTCCTTGTCGCGGATCGACAGGTTCCGCACGACCTCGGCGACCTGGTACGGGTCGCCGGAGTGCAGCTTCTCGATGTTGTTCTTGAACCGACGGCTCCAGTTGGAGGCCATCTTCGACTCGTCCTCGCGGAGGACGGCGAGCACCTTCTTGACCTCGCTCTTGGCGACCACCTTGCGGAGGCCGACCGCCTGCGTGTTGTCGGCGGGGATGCTGAGGGTGAGGTCTCCGTAGGCCAGTCGGAGCACGAAGTAGGTCTTCTTCTCGCCGAGGAAATCGCGTTCCCTGAGGTCCTCGATGACGGCTGCGCCGTGCTCAGGATGGACTACGGTGTCACCCTTTCGATACACAGAACCCCCTAGGGACTTGGCGAGGAGTAGTCGAACCGAGGCTCCCAGAGTAGCACGCCCGTCCGACGCCCGGCAAATCGAAACCGCAGGTCAGAGGTACATTTTCGGCTTGGGACGCTCAGCCGGGCGAGCAACCCGAGCCCCGGAAGGCGGGGGTCGCGAGGCCCCTGACCGGCCGTTTCACCCGACCCGCATCACCTCCCCGTCGGTCGCCGGCGCCGTCCACCGCAGGGCGTCGCGGACGTGGCGGACCTCCACCACCCGGATGCCCGACTGGGTCGTCCGGCCCGACGAAGCGGGGGCGAACACGGTCCGAACGCCGGCCGCCGCGGCCGCCGAGAGCCGTTGGACCATGCCGGGCGCCGGGCGCACCTGGCCCGTCAACGCGACCTCGCCGACGAAGGCCGACCCCTCCGGCGGCGGCCTCCCGGTCGCCGACGAGGCGAGGGCCGCGGCCACCGCCAGGTCGCACGCCGGGTCGTCGACCCGAAGGCCACCCACGGATGCCCCGTACAGCTCCGATCGCCCCAGTCCGAGCCGCATTGTCTGGTCGAGCACCGCCGCGATCAGGGCGAACCGCCGCGCGTCGAGCCCGGTCGCCTGACGCCGGGCCGGCCCCTGCGTCTCGACCGCCAGAGCCTGCACCTCGATCGCCAGGGCCCGCCGCCCCGCGACGGGCAGCCCCAGCGCCGAGCCGGGCTCGTGCGTCCCCGGGGCGAGGTGCTCGGACGGATCGGCCTCGAGGAGCCCCTCCGCGCTCATCTCGAACCAGGCGATCTCGCCCTCCTGCCCGAACCGGTTCTTGCCGCCGGCCAGGATGCGCAGGCCCGACCTGGAGTCGCCCTCGAACGAGAGCACCACGTCGACGGCGTGCTCCAGGGTCCGCGGCCCGGCGAGGTCGCCGTCCTTGGTCACGTGCCCGGTGAGCAGCACCGTCACGCCCTCCGCCTTGGCGAGTCCGACCAGCGCGTCCGTGCACAGCCGGACCTGCGAGGGCCCGCCGGGGAGCGATGACGCCTCCGGGTCGCGGAGCGTCTGGATGGAGTCCACGGCGAGCAGCGCCGGCCGTCCCGTCCGGGCCGCCTCGAGGACGTCCGGGAGCTCACGGCCCGCCACGAACCCGATCGCGGCCACATCGAGACCGAGGCGGTGGCCGCGCGCGGCCACCTGGGCCCGCGATTCCTCGCCCGACGCGTAGAGACAGGTGAGCCCGGCAGCCGACAGACGAGCCATCAGTTGGAGGAGAAGGGTCGACTTGCCGATGCCGGGCTCACCCGCGAGCAGGACCACCGACGCCGGGACCAGCCCCCCGCCGAGCACCCGGTCGATGCCGGGGAACCCGGTCGGGTGACGTCGGTCCGGTTCCTCGAGGCCGTGCAGGGTCGCGACCTCGGGCGAACCCCTCGAGGAACCTGCCTGAAGGGCTCCTGGAGGGATCACCGAGATCGTTCCCCACGCTCCACACGACGGGCACCGCCCTGCCCACTGCGCCGTCTGGTACCCGCACTCGGAGCACCCGAGGACCGCCTTCGGCCTACCCATGGCGCGAACGTAACAGGGGGGTCTGACATCGAAGGCGGCACCCGCCCGCGGAGTCATCCTGTTCGGTAGGCGATGGTTCCGATGGCCGGATTGGCCCCCGAGCCGCCCAGCGCCCCGGTCGCGAACACGGTCGAACCATCCGGGCTCGTGGCGAGGGCGAGCGGATCGTCCCCCACCTGCCCGTCGCCGTATCCGCTCGACCACCGCGGAGAGCCCTTGGAGGCGCCGTACGCCGTGACGAGGTTCCCACCGTTGATCGCGAAGACCGTCGATCCGTCCGGGCTCGCCACGATGTCGCCACCGCCACCCGGCACGGTCCACGCGGGCGAGCCGTTCCCTGCATGCAGGTGCTGCAGCAGTGGCGTCTCGGTCGCCTGCGGGCCGGGGACCGAGATGAACAAGCTCGTGCCGGTGGGAGCGACCGCCATCGAGACCGCGGCGAGGTACGGGCTCTCGCTCGTGGTCGCGGCCGAACGCCGAGCCCACAGCTCCTGTCCGGTGGCCGGTCGGTAGGCGATCGTCGCCGCGGCCTCCGAGGCTCGTTCGCCGGAGATCCCGGTCACGTACACCCGATGGCCATTGGGGCTGACGGCGACCTCGTCGGCGACGTCGTCCGAGTCCTCGACGACACCCCGGTAGAGCTCCGTCCAGACCGGCGCGCCGCTCGCGGCCCGGTAGGCGACCGTCGCGAAGTTCGCTCGGGTGGCCGGCCGGATGCTGACGCCGGCGACGATGACGATCCTTCCGTTCGGCGTGGTCGTCACGTCCCGTCCGATGTCGTACCGCTTGCCCGGCCCGGTCAGTTGCCGGGCCCACAGCTCGGAACCGGTGGCCGCCCCATAGGCGACCGTGGAGACGTCGGGTCCCGAGATCCGGTCCCTGCTCGTCCCCGTCACGAACACCCGGGTGCCGTTCGGACTGACAGCCACCGCGTAGGCGTCGTCGTCGCCGTGCGCCGATCCGTCGTAGGCAGCGACCCACAGCCGGTGGCCCGTGGCGGCTCGGTAGGCAATGGTGCCGTAGTCTCCGCCCCGGCCGGTGATCGCCCCCGACACGAACACGGTTTCACCGTCGGGTGCCACGGCCAGGTCGGCGGCCGCGTTCTGCCCCGTTCCCGGTCCCTGGTACTGCCGGAGCCACAGCTGTCTCCCCGTCGCCGCCGAATACGCGATCGTGGTGAAACGAGCCCCGCAACCGATCCCGGCCACGTAGACCCTCGTTCCGTCGGGACTCAGCGCGATGGCCTTCGCCTCGTCGAGGCCGCCCCCCCGGCAGTCGTGGCGCGCCGACCAGAGCTCGGAACCCGCCGTCGTGCCCCCGCTCGCAGGGACCGGCCAAGCGAGCCGGCAGAGCAGCGTCATGGTTGCGAACACAATGCCGAACCCGCGGACATTCATCGCCCTCCGTATATCGATCGGCGCGGAACGCCGTCAAGCGCTGAGCGCGCGCCGACCGATTAGTGCACGTTCATGTGATCGAGCCCATCGCGGACCTCGACGTCGTCTTGATGGCGACCACCGTCGCTCCGTCCGGGCTCGAGGCCACGTCCCCGAGGCCGCGCCGGCGGGTGATGGTGCGGGCTGGATCAGACCCCGGCGGGCTCCGGCGCGCCCAGCCCGGCGCGCTGCTGGTGGAACGTTGCCCGGGGATCGCGGGACGACGCCTTCCCGGCATGGAACACGGCGAACCGCATCGCGAGCGACCCCGCGGCGCCGAGCGTCCCCTCGACCACGCGTCGCGCGCGCGAGCGGCGGCCGGGGAGCAACGACAGCGCCAGGCTCGCGGCGGTCAACGCTTCGGACGCCTTCCACAGCGTCCCCGATAGCCCCTCGTGGAGCGGCCGGCCGACCGACTCGACGCGGTCGGCCTCGTGTTCGACCCCCTTCGAGGCCACGAGGTCCGCGACCTTCCCGGCGATCCCGAACCGGCGAACGGCGCGCTCCTCGCGTTCGGTCAGCTCGAGCATGCAGAGGAGCGACGCCGCCGCGGTGACCCCCGACGACATGAAAAGCGCCGGCAGCGATCGAAGCGTCCCCTGCCACACGGGAACCGCGGTGTTCGAGAGCAGGACCGCCGTGTAGCCGGCGAGCGGCATCCCGAGCGCGCCGGCCGCGAGCCCCGCCCCATCGCCCGCGAGCCCCATGACGCCACCCGACCGGTTCGTCACCGCGGCGGCGCCGGCGAGCGGCGTGAACCCGGCCAGCACCCACGACCCCACGCTCATCGGCGAGGACGGCCGAAACACCCGCAGCATGTTCAGGAAGCGCGACGGCTTGCCCAGGTCGACGACGAGCAGCGTTCCTCCGACGCCGGCGCCGACGGTCGACATCCACCGCGCCCGGCGGACCAGCCCGGCGAGCCCGTCCCGGTCGACGACCTGCGCCGCGGCCCCCAGCACCGCGGCCGCGCCGGCCGCGCCGCCGACCCAGAAGTACGTCGGAACGGCCGAGATCCACACCGGTTCTTTGAGCACCGGCCGCTCGTAGTAGGTCGGGTCGCCGGGCTCAGCCGTCGGTTCGCTGGTCCAGACCTCCTGCGGCGCCGGGTGCTCGACGTCCCGGACCCGCTGCTGCGAGCCCTCGCCCTCGAGCACGCCGCGTTCGAGGTCGATGTGCCGGCGATCGTCCCTCATCGGCCACCTCCCCGGGACGACAGCACCGCGCCCACCGCGGCGACCAGCATCCCCAGCCCCGCCGCGGCCGTCGACAGCCACGCCTCCCGGGCCTTCTTCGCCGGCGCCACCGGGTCGGGCGGCAGGTTGTAGACCTCCGGCCGGTCCACCAGCAGGAAGAACGCGTTCAGCCCACCCGTCCCCGGCTGGTCCTCCTCCGACGCGCCATACAGGTATGCCTCCCGCACCCCCCGCGTGTGGAGCGTGGCCACGCGTTCCTCCGACCGCCGGCGCAGCTCGTCCACGTCGCCGAACTGGATCGAGTCCGTGGGGCAGGCCTTGGCGCAGGCGGGTTCCATGTCGCCCTTCAGCCGGTCGTAGCAGAGCGTGCACT
>DATLUW010000044.1:0-2547 GCA_035577825.1 Actinomycetota bacterium
CTTCCCGTGATCCCTCGTGTCGTAGAAAGAGTTGATGACCGAGACGCTGTCGGTCGAGGCGTTCGGGAGGCCCTTCAGCCGCTGCACGTTGGTGAGCGGCGTCGGCCCGACGTACGTGAAGTCCTTGATCCGCAGGTACGAGCCCGCGCCCGCCGCGGTGACGAACTGGTCGACGTCCGTTGGCACCTTCTGGACCCGCGGGAACGTGTAGAACCGGACGAAGGGGGCGAGGAATATGAACAGGAACCCCAGCACCAGCAGAATCCAGCCGAAGACCCTCCGCATCCATCCCCCAGGAACCGTCGCCCGCCGAAGGTAACCATAACCGTCTCACCCAAGGCAAGCGACCGTCGTTGCTCGGCAACGCACCTCTTTTGGAACTTCGAACCCGGGGTTCCGTGCGGCCTTCGGGGCTCCCGCGCCACCGGCGCGGGGCCTGCCGCGGCGTTGCTCGGAGTCCCGGCAGCCGCCACACTGGCCTTCGTGCCGGAACCCGACGACCTTCCCCTCGAGCTCCGCGATCTGCGCCCGTGGCAGCTGGCCGGCCTGCGCGTCATGTCCGCGGCGGTGCTCGGCTTCCATCAGGCCCGACTTGGCGAGAGGGTCCGGTTCGGCCGGGACGTCATGGCCGGCCGGCTCGACGTGCGCGGGCCCGGCCGTGTGAGCGTGGGGGACCGTTCGAACCTGTTCTCGTTCGTGGGGTGGACGCGGCTGTATACGCGGACGTCCGAGGCGGTCATCGAGATCGGCCGGAATGTCCGCCTGAACGGCCCGACGATCCAGGCGGCCTGCCGGATCGAGATCGGCGACGACGCGCTCCTGGGTGACGCGATCGTGCTCGACACCGACATGCATCCCACCGGGGCGAACCGTCGCCACGACCCGCAGGCCGAGGTCCGCTCCGCTCCGGTCGTCATCGAGCGCAACGTCTGGGTGGGGGGGCAGGCCGCCGTGCTGCCCGGCGTTCGGATCGGGGAGGGCTCGGTGGTCGGGTTCCGGGCGGTGGTCACCGCCGACGTGCCGCCGGGAGTGGTCGTCGCGGGCAACCCCGCGCGGGTCGTGCGGGAGCTGTGACGCCCCCTGAGCGTGGCGGCACCGGGCTCGTGCCGCTCGCGACGGCCGGCGTCCGGGCCCTGCTCGACCCGCCAGGGCACTACCCGGCGTTCGCCCGGCTGGTGGCGGAGGACGCGGCGGCGACGATCGCGGATCGGTTCGAGCTCGCGGGCGCTCGGGTGCTCGACCTCGGGAGCGGGCACGGGAGCGTGGCCCCCGCCCTGGCCGAACAGGGCGCGGCCACCGTGTCGCTCGACCTCCGGCCGAAGGGCGGTCACCGCGTGGTGCAGGGGGACGCGCTCCGGCTGCCGTTCCGGACGGGCGCGTTCGACGGCGTGGTGAGCGTGAACCTGCTCGAGCACGTCCCTTCGGCATCCGGGGCGCTCGGCGAGACGGCGCGGGTGCTCCGGTCCGGCGGGTGGGCGTACGTGTGCTGGACCACCTGGTACTCGCCGCTCGGAGGGCACGAGTACTCGCCGTGGCACTACCTCGGCCCGAACGTTGCCCGGCGGATGGACCGATGGGCGCGGGGGCGGCCGGTGCCCAACATCCCCGGCGAGCGGCTGTTCCCCGTGCACGTCGGGCCGACCCTGCGACTGCTCGAACGCCCGGACTCGCCGTTCGTCGTGCGCAGCGCGGTGCCCCGGTACTGGCCCCGGCAGGCCTGGATCGTCCGCGTCCCGGGGTTCCGCGAGGTGTTTGCGTGGAACTGCCTGCTGCTGCTCGAACGCCGCTGAGCAGCACGACTGTGTGGAGCGACTGGAGGCCGGACGGTACATTGACCGCCGGGGAGGTCCGGTGCCGAGAGCGCTCATCACGGGGATCACGGGTCAGGACGGTCAGTACCTGGCCGAGCACCTGCACGCCGCGGGCTACGACGTCGTCGGCCTGGTCGCCGGGCAGGCCAACCCGCGGGAGGAGCTGATCGCCGAGCAATTGCCCTTCGTCGAGCTGACCGGCGGCGACCTCCAGGACCTGTCCAGCCTGATCGCTGCCGTCGAGTACGCGCAGCCCGACGAGGTCTACAACCTGGGCGCGATCTCGTTCGTCGCGCTGTCGTTCAAGCAGCCGGAGCTCACCGCGAACGTGACCGGGCTCGGCGTGCTCCGGATGCTCGAGGCTATCCGCGTGGTCGGCGGGCGCGAGAATCCCATCCGGTTCTACCAGGCGTCCTCGAGTGAGATGTTCGGCCAGGTCCGCCAGGTGCCGCAGAGCGAGGACACCCCGTTCCACCCTCGGAGCCCGTACGGGGCGGCGAAGGTGTTCGGGCACAACACGACCGTGAACTACCGCGAGGCGTACGGCCTCTACGCGGTCAGCGGCATCCTGTTCAACCATGAGTCGCCGCGGCGGGGGCTGGAGTTCGTGACCCGGAAGATCTCCAACGGCGTCGCCCGCATCAAGCTCGGGCTGCAGAAGGAGCTCGTCCTCGGGAACCTCGAAGCCGAGCGCGACTGGGGGTTCGCGGGCGACTACGTCCGCGCGATGCACCTG
>DATLUW010000045.1:0-4018 GCA_035577825.1 Actinomycetota bacterium
TGTCCGTGGACGTCGCCGTACCCCACCGAGTTGAACACCACGTCGATGCTGCCGGCCTCCCGCGAGACGTCGTCGGCGTGGCGGTCGACCGCCTCCTCGTCGAGGACGTCGACCAGGGCGGTCTCGGCGCGGCCGCCGGTCTCGGCGATCTCCGCCGCGACGGGCTCGAGCGGCTCTGCCGTGCGTCCGGTCAGGAAGACGGTCGCGCCCTCGCGGGCGAAGGCTCCGGCGACGGCGCGGCCGACCGGGCCGCCCGCTCCGTGGACCACGGCGGTGCGGTTCTCGAGCAGCATGTCGGCCTCCCGGCGGTCTCGGTCGTCCCAGGTCAGCGGTCGGGTCTCGGCGAGCATAGGCCGGGCGGCCGGCGCGGAACGAGGCCAGTCGGCCGCACGCGCTACATTCCGCAGCGCATGGGCGAGCTGCCGACCGGCACGGTCACCTTCCTGTTCTCCGACATCGAGGGCTCCACGAAGCTGCTGCAGGAGCACGGCGGGGAGTACGGCCCGCTTCGCGACCGGCACGCGGCCGTGGTGCGCGAAGCCGTCGCCGCGCACGGCGGGACCGAGGTGAGCACGGCGGGGGACTCGTTCTTCGTGGTCTTCCCGGACGCGGTGGAGGCGGTCGCGGCCGCCGTGGAGACCCAGCGGACGCTGGCACTCGGGGACTGGCCGCACGCCGTCCGGGTCCGGGTTCGGATGGGGCTCCACACCGGCGAGGCGGTGCTCGGGGGCGACGACTATGTGGGCATCGACGTGAACCGGGCGGCGCGGATCTCGTCGGCCGCCCACGGCGGGCAGGTGATCGTGTCCGGGACGACGCGGGCCCTGGTTGCCGACGCACTGCCGGACGGCGTCGCGCTGCGGCCGCTCGGCGACCACCGGCTGAAGGACATCGAACGCCCCGAGCGGCTGTTCGACCTCGCGATCGAGGGGCTCGACGCCGAGTTCCCGCCGCCCCGGACGCTCGACTCGCGTCCCAACAACCTGCCGGTGCAGCTGACGTCGTTCGTCGGGCGGACCGAGGAGATCGAAACGGTCCGGTCGCTGCTCGGCCGGACGCGGCTGCTCACGCTGACCGGCGCCGGCGGGACCGGAAAGACGCGGCTCGCGCTGCAGGCGGCGTCGGACTGCCTGACCGAGTTCGAGGACGGCGCCTGCTTCGTCGACCTGTCGGCGGTGGTCGACCCCGCGCTGGTGCCGTCGTTCGTCGCCCGCGCGCTCGGGGTGAGCGAGATCCCCGGGCGGCCGATCCTCGACGTCGTCGCCGACCACCTCCGCGACCGCGAGCTGCTGCTGGTCGTCGACAACTTCGAGCAGGTCATCCCGGCCGCGCCGGTGATCGAGCGGCTGCTGGAGGAGGCGCCGCGGCTGCACGTCCTGGCCACGTCGCGGATCGTGCTGTCCGTCCGCGGGGAGCAGGAGTACCCGGTTCCTCCGCTGGCGCCGCCGGACCTCTCCGGCGCCACCGATCCGCTCGAGCTCGGGCGGTTCGACGCGGTGCGGCTGTTCGTCGAACGGGCGGCGCAGGCCGATCCCCGGTTCGAGGTGACCGCGGCCAATGCGGCGGCGGTCGCGGAGATCACCGCGCGGCTGGACGGGCTGCCGCTCGCGATCGAGCTGGCGGCCACGCGGACGCGGGTGCTCACGCCCGAGGAGATCCTGCCGCGCCTGTCGAACCGGCTGTCGCTGCTCACGAGCGGCGTCCGGACGTTGCCCGAGCGCCAGCGGACGCTGCGGGGCGCGATCGCCTGGAGCCACGACCTGCTGAACGAGCAGGAACGCCGTCTGTTCGCCCGGCTGTCGGTGTTCGCGGACGGGTGGACGATCGAGGCGGCCGAGGCGGTCTGCCGGCCGGAGGAGTTCGGGCTGGACGCGCTGGACGGGCTCACGGCGCTGGTCGAGATGTCCCTCGTGCGGCGGTCGGACTCGCGGTTCTCGATGCTCGAGACGATCCGGGAGTTCGCGCAGGAGCAGCTGCAGGCGGGGCCGGACGCGGCCGAGGTGGCCGAGCGGCACGCGTCGCGCTACTGCGAGCTCGCCATCGAGGCCGAACCCCACTTGACGGGCGAGGACCAGACGGCCTGGCTCGACCGTTGCGAGGCCGAGCACGCGAACATCCGGGCGTCGCTGCGGTGGCAGATCGACGTCGGGCGGGCCGGCGCCGCGCAGGCGTGCGCGGGGGCCCTGTGGCGGTTCTGGCAACAGCGGGGGCACCTCACCGAGGGGCAGCGATGGTTCGACGAGGTGCTGGCGATGCAGGACGGGCAGGGATCGACCGCGGAGCGGGCGAAGGCGCTGATCGGGGCCGGCGGCATCGCGTGGTGGCAGCAGGACCGCGAGGACGCGCGCCGCCGGTACACGGAGGCCGTGGAGATCGAACGCTCGCTGGGCGACCCCGGGCGGATTGCGGAGGCGGTCTACAACCTGTCGTTCGTGGTGGCGGGGGAGGACGTCGACGCGGCCCAGCGGATGCTGCAGGAGTGCCTCGAGCTGTACCGGGCGGCCGGCGACGAGCGCGGGGAGGCGCAGGCCGTGACCATGCTCGTGATCGGCGACGCGCAGGCCGGGCGGTGGGAGGCCGTCGTGGAGAGCCTCGACGCGTCGATCGCGATCTGGCGGCGGCTCGGGGAGCGGCTGCACATGGCGTTCGACCTGCTGTGGCTGTCGTTCGCGAACGGGCGCCTGTCGCGGATGCCCGCGGCGTGGGCGGCCGGGCTGGAGGCCATGGAGCTGTTCCGGGAGGCCGACAACCCGACGGGGATGGGGATCGTGTTCAGCGACCTGTCGTTCCTGGCCCTGTGGAACGGGCACCCGCGCGAGGCGATGGCCCTGGAGGGCGCGGCGACGGCGATGAAGGCGAAGGTGGGCGGGCCGCCGGGCGGGTTCGCCGGCATCCTCGAGGACGACCCGGCGGAGCTCGCCCGCGAGCACCTGGACGCTGCGGAGGCCGACGCCGCGTTCGGGGAGGGCCAGGCAATGTCGGTGGACGACGCGGTCGGGCTCGCGCGCCGCGTGGCGGAGTCGTAGTGCGGCCGGCCTTCGGCGACCCGCGAGCTCGGTTTCAGGAAGGGCTGCCCGTCGGCGCCGGCGGGTAGGGCGGCGGCCGCCGGATCCCTTCGGCGGAGAGCCTTCGGGAGATCGCCTGCCGCATGGCTCGCTCGATCTCGACGCGCTTCGATGGCTCCGTCTCGGCCGTGACGCGCATGACCTGTGCGTTCTCCGTGATCTGCGTGACGCCCAGCACCTTCGGCTCCTCCCGGAGGCCGCTCGCGTACGGCTCGACGCTCGCCAGATCGTGCAGCAGCGTCTCGAGCAGCTCATGCACCTTGTCGGCGTCCTCGTCGAGGGCGATCCGCAGGTCGACGATCGCGCGACCCCATCCCCGCGTCTTGTTCCGCGTGATCTGGATGAGGCCGTTCGCCACGGTGGAGAGCGTCCCGTCGAACTCCCGCACCGCGGTCGCGCGCAGCGACAGGCGTTCGACCGTGCCGGCGATGACGCCGCCGTCCGTCTCCAGCTGGACGGTGTCGCCCACGTCGAACTGTCCCTCGAGCACCAGGAACAGGCCGCTGATCGTGTCGGCGACCAACTGCTGCGCGCCGAACCCGATCGCGAGCCCGGCGATCCCGGCGCTCGCGATCAGCGGCCCGAGCGCGACCCCGAAGAACGAGACCAGGCTGAACACGACCACCGACCACGCGATGACGATGATCACGCCGCCGGCGAGCCCGACCGCGGTGGCGAGGCGCCGTCGCCGGCGGCCGGCGGGGTCGTCCCCGGATGACGCCGCGCGCCGCCGGTATCTCCGGACGTAGCGGTGGACGACCCACGAGGCGATGACGGCGATCAGCAACGCGACGCCGACGCCGAGCGCGAACCGCACCCACCACTCGCCCGAGAAGATCTTGAGGTTGTCGGCCGCAGCCAGCAAGGCGAACCAGGTCACGCCGGGACGATACCCCGGCTCCGGGCCCCGGCACCCGGACTGTGGGCTTAGGAACCGGCCTGGTGGTGGGCCC
>DATLUW010000046.1:0-8090 GCA_035577825.1 Actinomycetota bacterium
GGAACGCGGCTCCGGCAGCAGTCAGGGGTTCGGGACGGTGTACGCCAAGGTGGTCAGATATGGCAAGGTCCCGCCGGACTTCAGCCTCCTTGAGGCGCGCCCCGACGCACCGGCCGACCGGACTCCGGACGAGTTTCCGAATGGCTCCGAGGCGTGGCTCGTCGACGACGAGACCGGTGACGGGCTCGGCCACTGGTGGCACAGCCCGGACGGCTGGGAAGGGCTCCTGCCAGGAAGCTCGTCCCGACGATCAATCCCTTGGGTTCGTTCGGTCAGGAAGGAAGCTGCGGGGCGGAATGGTCAGGCCGCCGGCTGGTCCGACCCGGAGGCGACGGGGGTTGCCTTGAGGGTCGCCGACCACCGCACGTCGCTGCCCGGCTGCGTCGGGCGCGCGGACTCGGGCTCCTCCGTGATGACGATCCGGTCGTACTTCCGGGCGTCGAAGTCGAGGACGAGCGCCACCACGCCGCCCCGGGGCTTGAAGTCGTGGACGAACCTGAACCGGTCGTGGTCCTTCCCGAGCCACAGCCGGTACACGTTGCCCGTGGCGGGGGCCTCGACATCCAGGCCCTGGAGCACGACCTGCTCCTCGCGGTAGCCGAAGAGCACGGGCGCCCGCGTGTGGAAGCTGTCCAGCGTGACGCGCTTGGTATCCGGCTGGCTGATCACATTCGTCGCCTTGTTGAAGTCCGACTGCGTGCCGGTCAGCTGGCTGAGACGCACGTGGAGGAACGCGTTCCACAGGATGAGCCCGATCAGCACGATCGCGGCCGCCGCCGAGAGCCACGAGCCGATCTTGGACATGCGGTGGGCGGCCGGCGGACGGGTCTGCGGCGACTGGTCGACGGGGACGGCGAGCGTCTCCATGCGCAGGCGTGGCAGGAGCATCTCGGGCGGTTCCTTCGGCCGCGAGGCGAACGCCAGGTCGGCCGTGATCGCCCGGAACTGCGACACGGTCCCCCGGCATCGCTCGCACGTGGGGAGGTGCTCGGTCAGGATGCGCTCGGCCTCGAGCTGGTCGCTGCCGTCCAGCGCGTGGAGGGCGTGGCCGGCCAGCAGCTCGTCGATCCGGGCGTGATCGACCGGTTGGCCGGGCGGCGCCCAGGGCCGTGAGGCCCCCGGGCCCCCGGACGCCGCGGGCGCGTCGGGTTCGTGTTCGTTCATTCGCTCGTCTCCAGGAACCGCCGCAGCTTCTGCATCGCCGCGAGGGTCCGCGTTTTCACCGTTCCGAGGGGGATTCGCAGCTCCTGCGCGATGGCAGCCTGCGTCATGCCCCCGAAGTAGGCCATCTCGACCACGCGCCGTTGCTCGTCCGGCAGCTCGGTGAGGGCCTTGCGGACCTCCGTCCGACGAGAGGCGATCCAGGCTTCCTCGACCACGTCTTCCGCTACATCTTCGCCAAGGAAGGGCTCGAGGTTCGCTGCGCGGTCCGTTCGTCGACGCAGACGCTCCTCCCGACGCACGGTGTCGACCGCCCGATGGTGCACCAGCGAGAGGAAGAACGAACGGAACGGGCCCCTCGACGGATCGAACGCCTCCGGGGCCCGCCACAGCGCCAGGAACGCGTCGTGGGCGACCTCCTGGGCCAGCAGTTCGTGCCCGGTCACCCGAAGGGCGAGGCCGTAGGCGCCGGGGGCGTACCGCCGGTACAGCTCCTCGAAGGCGGTCGGGTCGCCGTCGCGCAGCCGGGCGTGCAGCTCCAGGTCGAGGCGGTCGAGCTCCTCGCGATCCCCCATGACCACTCATTGTCCAGCGGGAACGCTCCCACGGCACGGTACGATCGCCCAGATGTCGATTTCCCCTGAGCGAACCGTGCCCCAGGTCCTGATGTTCTCCCGGAAGACGTGCGGGCTGTGCGACAAGGCCCGCGCGATCGTGCTCGCCGAGCGCGAACGGACTCCGTTCGAGTTCGACGAGGTGTGGATCGACGGCGACGAGGACCTCGAGGACGCGCACGGGCTCCGGGTGCCGGTCGTGGAGATCGACGGGGTGGAGGAGTTCGAGACCTTCGTGGACCCGATCCGGTTCCGGTACCTGGTCGGCGGGCGGGGCTGACCCGGCGAGCCGTGCCGTTGTCCCCGTTTTCACAATCGCGCTAGCATGGGCGGCGATGCCCCCGAGCCATCCCCGAGGCCTCGCGTGAGAGAGCGCCCCATCCCCGAGGCCACCGTCGGGCGCCTCCCGGTCTACTTGCGCGTGCTGCTCGAGATGGCCGAGTCGGGCACGATCACGGTGTCGTCCGAGACGCTCGCCGAGGCGGCCGGCGTGAACTCCGCGAAGGTGCGCAAGGACCTCTCGCACCTGGGTTCGTACGGGACGCGCGGTGTCGGCTACGACGTCGCCTACCTGATCCACCAGGTCCGCCGCGAGCTCGGGCTCACGCAGCACTGGCCGGTCGTGATCGCCGGGATCGGGAACCTCGGCCATGCCCTGGCGAACTACCGCGGGTTCTCGGAGCGGGGGTTCGAGGCCGTGGCGCTCGTGGACTCCGATCCGGCCAAGGTGGGGGAGCGCGCGGGCGGCCTGCGCGTCCGGCACATCGACGACCTCCCGGCGATCGTCGGGGAGCACGACGTCGCGATCGGCGTGGTGTGCACGCCGGCTGCGGCCGCGCAGGAGGTGGCCGACAGGATGGTCGCCGCGGGGATCCGTTCGATCCTGAACTTCGCCCCGGCGATCATCAGCGTGCCGCCCGGCGTGTCCCTGCGAAAGGTCGACCTGTCGATCGAGCTGCAGATCCTCGCGTTCTACGAACAGCGCAAGGCGATCCTGTCCGAGGTCCGCCGGAGCCGCCGGCCGGCACCGGCGCCCGCCGCGTCCCCGGGCCGCGACCGGGCCGGGGATGCAGCCGCGAACGGCGCCCCCGCCGGGCGCCTCGGCCTGGCCCGGGCCGGGAGCTGACGCGCATGCCGGTCCTGGCCCTCGGGGTCTCCCACCGCCGCGCGCCGATCGAGCTGCTCGAACGGCTGTCGTTCGGCCCGGAGGACCTGCAGAAGGCCTATCACCACCTCACCGCCGACGACGCCGTCGGGGGCGCGGTCGTGCTCTCGACCTGCAACCGGGTCGAGGTCTACGCGGAGGTCGACGCCTACCACTCGGGGTTCCAGGCCCTGAAGGGGTTCCTGTCCGACTCGCGCGAGGTGCCGGCCGAGGAGTTCGGCGAGCCGCTGTACTCGCACTACGAGGACCAGGCGGCCGAGCATTTGTTCGCGGTGGCGGCGGGGCTCGACTCGATGGTGCTCGGCGAGCCGCAGATCCTGTTCCAGGTCCGGCAGGCCTTCCGCGCAGCGCACGCGGAGGACGCGACCAGCCCGGTGCTCGCGCAGCTGTTCCGGCGGGCCGTCCGCTCCGGCAGGCGGGCCCGCGAGGAGACGGCGATCGGCGCGAGCCCGGCGGCGTTCGTCCACGCGGGCGCGGGGCTCGCGGCGGAGGCGCTCGGCGGGCTGGAGGGCCGGCGCGTGCTGGTCGTCGGCGCGGGTGCCATGAGCGAGCTGGCCGTCGACGTGCTCCGCGAACACGGCGTCGGCCCGGTCGTCGTGCTGGCCCGGAAGGAGGAACGCGGCCGCCGGCTGGCCTCGCTGGTGGACGGGGAGGCCCGCGAGATGGGAGGGCTCCGCGCGTCGCTCGCCGAGGCCGACCTGGTCGTCAGCGCGACCGGCGCCACCGCCACGGTGGTCACGCGGAAGGACGCGGCGTTCGCGCAGGAGGTTCGGGGCGGCCGGCCGCTGTTCCTGCTGGACCTGGCCGTGCCCCGCGACGTGGATCCGGCGGCCGCGGACGTCGAGGGGGTTGCCCTGGCGAACATCGAGGACCTCCGCGACGTCGTCGCACGCGCACCCGAGGCGGAGGTCGACCTCGTGCGGGCGATCGTGGGGGAGGAGGTCGCGGCGTTCCGTTCCTGGCGGCGCGCCGTGCGCCTCGCCCCGGTGATCCAGGGCATCTACGACCGCGGCGAACAGGTCCGCACCCGCGAGGTCGAACGCCTCCGCGCCCGACTGACCTCGCTCTCCGACGAGGAATTGGCGGCGGTCGATGCCGCGACCAAGGCCATCGTCGCCAAGCTGCTGCATGCCCCGGTGGCCAGGGCGAAGGCGGACGACCAGGACGCCCGGGCGGCCGCGCTGGCCGACCTGTTCGGGCTCGAGCTCCCGCCGGCGTGACCGGCGAGGCGAGCGGGGGACCGCGCTCCGCGGAGCTGTTCGAGCGTGCCCAGGGCCTGATTCCCGGTGGCGTGAACTCGCCGGTCCGCGCGTACCGCTCGGTGGGCGGCACGCCGGTGTTCCTCGCGAGCGGCGAGGGCGCCGAGGTCGTCGACGCCGACGACCGCCGGTACGTCGACCTGGTGATGTCGTGGGGCGCCCTGCTGTTCGGCCACGCCCGCCCCGAGATCGTCGAGGCGGCCACGAAGGCAGCTCGGCGAGGGACGTCGTTCGGCGCGCCGACCGAGGCCGAGGTCGAGCTCGCCGCCCGCGTCGTCGGTATGGTCCCGTCGATCGAACGCGTCCGCCTGGTCTCGTCCGGGACCGAGGCGTGCATGACGGCCATCCGCCTGGCGCGCGGGTTCACCGGGCGCGACGCGATCGTGAAGTTCGCCGGCTGCTACCACGGCCACTCGGACGCGCTGCTCGCGACCGCGGGGAGCGGGGTGGCCACGTTCGGGCTGCCGGACTCGCCGGGCGTCACGAAGGCCGCGGCCGCCGACACCCTGGTTGCGCCGTACAACGACCTCGAGGCCGTCACCGAGCTGTTCGAACGCCGCAGCGAGGACATCGCCTGCGTGATCGTGGAGCCCGTCGCCGCGAACATGGGGGTTGTCGCCCCCGCCGAGGGATTCCTCGAGGGGCTCCGCGACCTGTGCGACCGGGCCGGCGCGCTGCTGATCTTCGACGAGGTCATCACGGGGTTCCGCCTCGGCCCGGGCGGCGCCCAGCAGGAGCTCGGGATCGCGCCCGACCTCACGACGCTCGGCAAGATCGTCGGCGGCGGGTTCCCGCTCGCGGCGTTCGGCGGCCGCGCGGACGTGCTGGAGCGCCTCGCGCCCGCCGGCCCCGTGTACCAGGCAGGCACCCTCTCCGGGAACCCGGTCGCGGTCGCCGCCGGGATCGCCGCCCTGGACCTGATCGAACACAAATCCCCGTACGAGCGCCTCGAAGCGGCGGCGGCAGGTCTCGCAGCCGCGTTCGATGCGGCCGAGGCCCCGACGACCGTCAACCGCCAGGGTTCGCTCTTCAGCGTGTTCTTCGGCGGCGGCGAGGTCAAAGACTACGAGTCGGCGAAGCGTGCGGACCATGCCAGGTACGCCGAGTTCTTCCACGGGATGCTCGCCGAGGGGATCCTGCTCCCGCCGAGCGGCTACGAGGGATGGTTCCTGTCGGCCGCCCACGGCGACGCGGAGGTGGACAGGATCGCGGAGGCGGTCGCGACGGTTACTTCGCGATGGTGATGAACAGCAGCACGGCGACGATGAGCACCATCACGCCGAAGATGATGAACTGGACGCTGCCCGAGTCGACCAGGGTCGTTCCCAGCACGCTCTCCACCCCCTCCCGCTAGGCCGGCCCGCGGAATTCGGGCGGCTTGCCGCCGGTGAGGACGGCCTTCCGCTTGCGCTCCGCACGGTCGAGGAACGGCACGTGCACGACGAACAGGATGATCGACGCCCCGAGGAACGCGTAGCTGTAGATCGGGACGTTGCCCGAGTTGTGGTACGAGAACACCGTCACCCGCGGCCCGCCGCCCGAGTAGAACGCCTGCGCCCCCGCGAGGGACGTGCCGTCCACGCTCGTGAACTCCACGTTCGTCACGGTGAAGTCGGTCGGCAGGACGGTGGCGGTCTGGCCCTGCGCCTGCAGTTGCGCGTTGGCCTGCGCGGCCAGCGCGGTCTGCACGGCGGTCGTGACGGTGCCCACCGACGCCTGCCGGTCGTCGTCGGGGCCGGTCGACGCCTTCCACGGGTCGCCCGGGTACTGCGAAACCACAGGATAGGTCCGCGACGCCACCTCGACGCCGGTACCGAACGTCGCCCAGTGCGCCTCGGGACCGCGCGGGCCGAGGTTGTTCTGCGTGTGGAGGCCCTGGGAGTAGAACCCAAATGCCCACAGCGACGACAGGATCATCATCCAGCCGAAGAACGCGACGGCCAGCACCAGATACCCCATCCGCGGCCCGAACACCGCCGCCAGCAGCAGGTACACGCTGCCCACGAACAGGATGAACCCCATGGCCACCGTGAGGTAGCCGACGAACGGGTCGCACTCGATCCCGGGGCCGCAGAAGATCTGCGTGGCGAGGGGGTGCAGCGCGGCCGCGATCATTGGCCCGGCTCCGTGGGCGGAAGGTAGCCCTTGGCCTTGGGGTTGATGCAGACGTTCTGGCTGAACTTCACCCCGCCGTCGCGCTGGATGGACACGATGTAGTTGAGGATGTCCTGGATCTGCTGATCGTCGAGCGCCCCCTGGAACCGGATGCTCCACGACGGCATATCGGTGCCAGTCCGGCCGCGCATGATCGTCTGGCGCACGTCGTCGAGGTTGTGGATCGACGAGTGGACCGGCACGTTCGGCCCGGCGCACACGTTGTTGAGCGGCGGCGGGTGGACGAGCACGCCGTTGTAGATGTTCGTCCCGCCGCCGAGCACCGGGTTGTCGCCGTGGCACCGAACGCACCCGACGCCGAGCTGGTTCTCCTCGGAGAACAGCTGCACGGACTGGGCGCCCCGCTCGATCGACTGCTGGAACTGCGCCTCGGCCTGCGACCGGTTGTTCGCGGGCTCCTTCAGCCACACGAGCGGCAGCATGACCGCGAACAGCGCGACGAACGCCAGGCTCCAGCCCTGGAGCTTCTCCAGGCGGGACTTCTCGAGGTCGCCGTCCGAGGGTCCCGGCTGCATGGCCGGCGGGATGTCGGGCGCGCCCTTCGGGGGCACCCGGCCCTTCGCCCAGTACGCGATGAACCCCGCCCCGAGCGGGATGACGATCGCGATCGCGAGGAACGCGACGAGCTGCCCCGAGGTGATCGCCAGCATCGCCATCAAACGCAGAACGCTCCCTGGGGTGGCTCGTGGATCGTGTCGGTGCCCCGCGGCGGGCCCGGGTTCAGCGTCGAGGTGTCGACCAGCAGGTTGTTCGACGCGTCCTTGGTGATCGGGAACCGCTGCAGCCCGGTCGGGGCCGGCCCCAGCTGGTACTCGCCGGCCTTGTTGTACTTCGAGCCGTGGCACGGGCACTCGAACCACTGCGAGGAGATGCAGTACGGCACCCGGCACCCCAGGTGGACGCACCGCTGGTACAGCGCCATGAGGGGCACGCCCTGGATGAGGTAGCCCTCGGCGTAGTAGTCGACGCCGGTCGCCTCGTCCTTGCCGGTCCCGTTGTACGGCACCACGTAGAACCGGCCGGACCCCAGGTAGAACGGCTGCTGGGTCTGCTGGATCTGCTGCTGGATGTCGGTGATGGACCCGGCGTTGATCGTCGATCCGAACCCCCCCTTGAGGTTCGGCCAGAGGAACGCGATCGACGCGCCGCCGAACTGCGCACCGAACACCGCCAGCGACGTGACCAGCGCCCGGCGGAAGAAGTCCCGGCGGGAGAGCGGCGCGGCCTTCGCCGCGGTGGCCTTCTCCTTCGAGTGCTCGGTGCCCTCCCAGAACTCGGTGCCAGAGGTGCCCCGGCGGGTCCGCAGCAGCGACACCGTGAGCAGCGTGAGGAACAGCAGGAACACGATGATCGCCACCATGAAGGCGATGTTGCCCTCCGACAGGGCGGCGACGAGTGCGGCGACAGCGGTCACGGCTCCGGTCATAGCTCGAAGAACAGCCCCTGGCTCCAGGGCCACACCCAGTTGAACCCGGGGCCCCGGAAGAAGCAGCCGATGATCGTGAGGACCGCACCGAACATGAACAGCATCGTGAAGAGCGAGATCGCGATCTTGCGGTCGCCGGGCTTGATGGCCGGGTTGCGGTCGACGTAGGGAATCAGGGCGAGCCCGACCAGGATGAAGGTCGGGATCATCACGCCCGCGATCATCGGGTGGAAGTAGCGCAGTAGCTCCTGCAGGGCGAGGAAGTACCACGGCGCCTTCGACGGGTTCGG
>DATLUW010000047.1:0-5538 GCA_035577825.1 Actinomycetota bacterium
CAGGTCGACGTGCTCGCGACGAAGCTTCCGGAAGGCCACCGGCCATGACCGGCTTTCAACGACCACGGGAGCTCGCCCAACGCGTAAGCGGAGGGCTCGAGATCACGCTGTACTGGTGGGCTGTCGACGACAGCACGAGCATCGAGGTGTGCCAGCCCGACTCCGGCGAGGTCGTAGCATTCGCCGTCCCGCCGGAGCGGGCACTCGACGCCTTCTACCACCCGTTCGCCCATCTCGCCCTCGCCTCCGGCAGCCCGCTCGCGGCGGTCGGCGCATGACCCGGTCGAGCTCGAGCGGGCTCTTCGAGGCGCACCTGACCGTCGAAGACCTCGACCGGTCAGTCGCCTTCTATCGGGACGTCGTCGGGCTCGAGCCGGCATTCGAGTTGCCCGATCGCACCGCGGCGTTCCTCTGGGCCGGCGGCCATGGCAGCTCGATGCTGGGGTTGTGGGTGGAGCACGCACCGCTCACCCTCTCCCTTCACGTGGCGTTTCGGGCCCCCGTCGCAGATGTCCTGGACGCCTGCGAGCGCCTTGGATCGGCCGGCGTGACTCCCCTCTCCTTCTTCGCAACCGAAACCGACGAGCCGAGCGTGATCGGCTGGATGCCGGCGGTAGCGGTCTACTTCCGCGACCCCGACGGCCACCTCCTCGAATTCCTCGCAATGCTGGACTCGGAGCCTCGTCCAGATCTCGGGATCCTCCCCTGGTCGGAATGGACCGAGATCGCCAGGCGCGAGAACGCCGATATCGGCAGGTACACGATTGGGTGGCACCACGGGCCTCGCTCGGAGATACGCGACCTGTTCGAGCTCGCCGACGACTCCGCCGAGCAAATCGGCGGCTATATCGACCTCGGACGCGTCCTCGTCGCACGAGACGTTCGCGGAGAGATCGTCGGACACCTGCAGCTTGTTCCCGACCGGGAAAACGGCGGGGCGGAAATCACGAGCCTCGCGGTCCGGGAAGCATTTCGTCGTCGCGGTATCGGCCGTCGGCTCGTGGAGCACGCACTGGCGGTAGGTCGAGCCGAAGAGGTCCGGATCGTGTCCGTCACGACCGCGGTGGCCGACATCGACAACCTTCGCTTCTACCAGCGCCTTCGGTTCCGGGCAGCCTCGATCGTGCGCGACGCCTTCACCCCGGAGGCCGGTTACGGAACGGCCCCTGCCGTCGACGGGATCCCGCTCCGCGACGCCATCCGTTTCGAACTCACCCTTGACCAGACATGACCGACGCCGACCTCTACGACCGCGGCATCAGCACACTCGTTACCTCCTGGCGTGTGATCGCGCACGGCCCGAGAGGCGCCGCCGTCGAACGTCTCCGCGGCGGCTCGGTGGCCGTCTTCCCCTCCGACCCCGAGCGCCGGTTCTACAACAACGCGGTTGTCGACCGCGACCTCGGATCGATCGAGCGCCGCGAGGCTCTGGATGCGATAGAGGCTGCCTACTCAGCTGCCGGGATCGAGCGCTTCGCGATCTGGGCGCACGAAGCCGACGAGACCCTGCAAGCCGATCTCGATCGGCGCGGTTACGCATTCGCCGACTCCACACGTGCGATGGGCCTCATCCTCGACGACATCGACCCGCCGCAGCCGGAGATCGACCTCGCGCCGGCCGACTGGGAGGAGCATTTCCGCATTCTGGGCACACCTCCGGGCCTTCTCAGCGGCACCGACCTCTCGGCGTTCCGACTCCTCGTGGCGCGACTCGACAGCGAGAGCGTGTCGACTGCGATCACGCTCGACCACGAGGGCGACTGCGGCGTCTACGACGTCGCAACCCTGGAGCGTGCCCGCAAACGAGGCCTCGCCACAGCGTTGATCGCAATCCATCTGCGCGACGCGATCGCTCGCGGATGCCGCACGGCGACGGTCCAGTCGACCCCGATGGCCGAACGGGTCTACGCCGGCGTGGGTTTCCGCGACCTTGGCCGCATCCTCGAGTACGCACCGAGCGAGCAGCGTCCACAGCGAGCGCCAGCCAGGTGATTCAACCGAGGATCGCCGCGAGGCGACCAAGAGGTCAAGGCTCATCTGCGGAGCGCTTCCGAACCGAGTCGACGCCTGACCAGTCGTCTCGAAGCCGAGCCGCTCGTAGAACCCAAGCGCGTTCGGGTTCGCGATCACATCGACATGGCTCGCACCCGCCGCGGCTGCGCGCGTTGCTCGTAGGTGTCGATTCAACCCCCTGCGACACGGGAGCTGGGGTATCGCCTGTTCAAGCCGTGGAAGGGCGACAGATCGCCGTCGTCGTACGCTTCGCGGAGCCCGGGCTTGCTCAGGTCCCAATCCGGCCGGATCTCGCTCGTCACCGCGCGTAGATCGCGGCGAAGCTCGTCGACCGACGGCCGGCCCCAGAACCAGTAGCCCATATAGATGCTGTGGATAACGAGCCCCGGCTTGAGCACGAACGTGTGCGGGATCATGGGGTCGTGCTCCGGGTCGGTGTACTCCTTGATGTGCAGGTCCCGCTGGACCATGCGCTCCGGGTCCTCGAGAAACGGCCACTGGGCGCCGACCGACGCACGGAACTCCTGGCTCGTGTGGTGGTCGTCGGTCGAGATGGTCGCCATCTGCGTGTACGCCACGGCGACTTGCGGATAGAACGCCGCGAGCTGTAGATGCTGCTGATGCTCCTTGGGGCAATAGTGGCCGCGTGCGAGCGTGAGGATCATCGGGTCGTCGCCCTGTAACTCGCTGAGCCTGCGCAGAGTGCTCGTCTGATCGGGCAGCTCGTAGTCGGGAAAAGCGCCGCCGGGAACGATGTCGGAACGCATGCCTGGCCTCCGTGGTCGATGTGTGCGGATCACAACCCGACGACGGGCCGGATGATGACGGCGTCGACACGGCCGGGATCCTGCGGGTGGGTCTCGTCGATAACCACCGTTTCTTCCGGGCGATCCTATTAGTCGACCGGTGGATCGGCGGCCCAGCGTGCCTGAGAGCACGGAACAGCGCCCCGGCCTCGTGTTTGAGGGAACGGCCGGGTCAAGCGTTCGCGACGACGTCGCGGAGTTCGACGTCGTCCAGCGTGACGTCCGGAAGCCTGACTCCGACTCGTCCGCTCAAGGAGTCCGCCCGGCGGCTCTTTCCGAGCTCGGCGTGCGGGTCGCTCTAGGCCGGCGAGGGGCCGGCCGGACCGGAGGGCCCGCTCGGGCCGGAAGGACCCGACGGCCCGCTGTCGCCCTGTGGACCCGAGGGACCTGACGGACCCGACGGACCCGTGACGCCCTGCTGACCGGAAGGGCCGGAGGGACCCGTGACACCTTGCGGACCGGAGGGCCCGCTGTCGCCCTGTGCACCCGACGGCCCGGAAGGACCTGAGGGGCCGGGGTCGCCTGGCGCACCTGAAGGCCCGCTCGGACCGCTCGCACCTGAAGGACCGCTCGCACCTGAAGGCCCTGCCGCGTTCCACGTGACGTAGTTCTCCGTCGGGTGGCAGGCACCCGGGCTGCTGACCAGGCGTAGAGCGCCGGTCGTCTTCTGCGCACAGGCCTCGAATACGCCCGTCACGGCCGAGCGCTGACCGACAGAGGACGTGGCGTAGGCGACGCCACCCGCCGTGATACAGCTCGCGACGACCACGACGATCACCTGTCGGGACGCCCGACCTGCCCAGCGAGCAGCTGTCCGAAGAGATCCTCCCATGCCCTAACCGCATCGGCTCTGCTCGTACCCGCGAAGATCCCCCGTTTGGACGAACGGGCTGCCCACGTGAGGTACACGTGCGCACACGTCGTGCGCACCCGGCGGTCAAGATCGCTACCCGTTCGTTTCGAACAGACGGCCACCATTCGTGACCAGGTCGGCGACCACGTCGTTGTGCGCCTGCCCACTCACCCGGCCATTCTCGAACGACAGACACAGGTTCGCGGCGTAGATGGCGCTTCCGAGCGCCCGGCGGTAGGTATCGAGCACCGGAATGTCGCGCTGTATCAGCGCGCGTATGACACGCGGGCCCAGATTCCCAATGTGCTCGATGAGCTCGAGTGGTTCGATCGAGTGCCGTGCCAGGAGGTAAGTCGGGCCGAGAAAACATCTGTCATCCGCAGCCGCGGAGGCGGGAGCCTCGAGACAGGTCGCGATGTACTCCTCCAACGTCCGACTTCGCCGTTTGAAGGAGCAGGCGTAGTTCGCGACCTGCTCCCGACAGAAGAATCGGCCCTTCTTGTTCCGTCTCAACCACACCTCTCGCACGAATGCTGCATCGCCCCGAGGCACAGGGAGCTGGAGCAGTCGTGGTTCGAAGATGAGGACGTCTGCATCGATCCAGATCGAGCAGCGATATCCCTCGTGGAGCCGACGTGCCGCCAGAAGGCGAGCGAGGTCGGTCGCCGGCTGGATCCACTCGAGCTCGAACAACGGCGGCGGCACATCGGCGAAGAACTCCTCGTCGTCAAGGCACGTGTAGCTCGCCCCGCGATGCTCGGCCCACGCGCGCACGCTCTCCACACACGTCGCAATCCACCTCGGCGCGGAAGCAGGAGTCGACTGGAATACGACAACGTCGCTCGTCAGTCAATACTTTCACGAACGTCCGCGGAAGGTGACTCGTCGCGGTCCATCACCACTCGAACCACGCGACGCAGGTGCCGCGCACGTCCGCCCGATTCTGATGGCGCCCCGCTCGGCGAGTCGAGACCTAGCCAGGTTCGTCGGCACGGTCTAGGCTCAGGACGAGGCCGGCGCGGGGAACCCGACAGGGGGGTGTGAGTTCCATCCCTGCGCCGGCCTTGTCGACAGATCCGAAAACCGAAGCTCCCCGCCGAACGTATCCAGGATTGGGGCGGCGGGTAAGCAGGTGGCCCGACGAACGATGGGGCCGGGTCGTCCCGGCACCCACCGCCCCGAACAGAACGCCTCAGCTTCGACGTGCCACGCGGGCTCGAGTCCCGGTCAGGACTTGCTCTTCGACCGAACGCGGGCCGGCGCGAGTTGCCGTGGGCGGAACCGTCGGAGAGGTCCAAGTCGTGCAAAACCCGCGACAGCGATCAGCCCGACCAGGCCGGCCACGGCGAGGCCCGCGATCTCCAGGCTCGAGGTGGAGCTGTTCGCGCCCGAGTGAGTGCTCGCACGGCGTGAGGGACCAGCCTTGCCGTCAAAACCCGGCGACCCGGTACGTGCGGACGCCCGAAGGGGGGCGGACATGCCGAGTAGGAAAGGACGCCGTGAGGTTCGTGTGCCCAGCAGGCCCTCCGCAGCCTTCACCTTCCCCGTCAGCTTCGCCTTCGCCCTTGCCTGCCGGTGAAGCGCGTTGCGCAGCGAGGGGACTGTGAGCAGCTGTTGGAACGCTCGCTCGGCCTGGCCGCCGACCGCTCCGGCGGGCAGTGCCGGGAGAGCCGGCCTCGGGATCGCGACGTGCTCGAGGTGCCGCCAGCGCCCGAGATAGGAGGTCGGATCGACGGCCCCGTCCTCGCCCATGTAGCGGTAGACGGCCGGGTGGACCTCGAAGTGCAGATGGAAGGGCGTCGTGATCGCGTCACCGGTGTCGCCGATGAAACCGAGCACCTGGCCGGCCTTCACATGCGATGCGTG
>DATLUW010000048.1:0-17241 GCA_035577825.1 Actinomycetota bacterium
TCTCCTCCTGCTCAACATCCTCCCGCCGCAGATCATCGAACGGCTCGAGGCCGGCGAGGAGGTGATCGCGGATCGCCACGCCGGCGTCACCGTGCGTTCAGCTCGGTGACCAGCACCTGCGGCTCGAGCCGCGACGATCGCTCGGTGAACCCCACCAGGTCGCTGAACAGCACGGTGACGCCGGCGTGGCGATCCGCGATCACCTCCTCGCCGGCCTCGAGCCGTTCGATGATCTGCGGCGGGAGGATGTTGAGCAGGAGGGCCTGGGACTTGGCGCGCTCCTCCTCGAGCTCGCGGGTGAGTCCCGACAGCAGCTTGGAGGTCGCGTCCTGCATCTCCTCCATCTGCCGGACGTTCGAATCCATCCGGGCGAGCTTCCTCGCGAGGAGGCGGTTCTCGCGGTCGAGCTCCGCGAGCCGCGCCTCCGCGTCGGAGCTCACGCGGGCAGCGCCTGCGGCGCCCGGGTCTCGCCCAGCAGCAGGGCGACGAACGTCTCGTTGTGGAACCGCGTCCTGCCGCCCTCGATCGGGGCGATCTCGCCGAAGCAGTAGAACCCGGCGACCGGCACACCGTCGCCCAGCTCCGCACGCATGATGTCGAGCTCGGTGCCGGTGCGCGTCCCGAGCACGAGCTTGCGGATTGCGCAGGAGAACACGAGCGCCGCGTCCGGCGGCGAGCCCTGCGGAAACGCGTCGAACGCCGTCCGCACCGCGCGCTGCGCGCCGGCGAAGATCTCGTCGGTGACGGCCACCGTGAGCTGGACCTCGGCGTCGTGCGGGATGCCGCCGGTGAGGATCACGGCGCCCCGTTCCACGTCGGACGCGAACGGCACCCGGAGGTAGTAGGCGTCCTCGGGGCCCTCGTAGACCGCGAGCGGGTTTGCCGCCGTCGGCGTGCCGCCCTCCCCCAGGTACCGCTGGTAGAACGCGAGCGCCGGTTCGCCGTCGATCTCGAGAACGACGTTGCCGTGGGCGGCCGTCACGCGCCCCCGCGACCCGAGCGGACGCCATCCGGTGTCCACGCCGAACGAGAACGTGAGCGGGCCCGAGAACAGCAGCACGGCGGCCGCGTCCTCGAGCACCCGGTCGCCGCAGAACTGCCGCGCCACGCGCGGTTGTCCGGCGCCGGTTCGCGGAGCCGAGCCGCCCCCGATGACCGGGACCTCGTCGCCGAGCGCCGCCTGGAGCTCGCGGAGCAGGACCGTCGGGTCGTCACCGCTCACGGAGGGAACGGCGATGCACAGGCGCGGTTCCTGCTCGGTCTTCCGCTTGGCGTCCTCGACCGCGCTCCGCGCCGCCGCCGCCGGGGACTCCTCGACGCCGGTCGCGCAGCCGGCCGTCATGTCCACCGAGTCCGACGCGAACAGCGCGAGCGCGACCGAGTCCTCCTGGAACCCCAGGACGCTCGACATCTCGGCCGACGACGTCGAGCCGGCGAGCTCGATGTCGGGGTACGCGGCGCGGACCGCCCGGAGATAGGGCTCTGCGTCGCTCTCGTAGGAGCAAAACAGCAGCCCGGCCCGGGGCGTCGCCCCGTCCAGCGCCGACTCGCACTGGCGCACGACCTCGTCGACCGCCGCGTCGGGGTCGATGTCGTCGCTGTGCCCAACGGCCATCCGGAACACGGGGAGATTATGCGCGCGGGCCCGGGAGGACCGACGCCCTCAAACCGTCCGTTCGAACGCCCCCTCGTCGCACTTGGATCCCTGCGGCCGGTCGGTCCCGCGCTGGTCCTTCGTCGCCATCGCGTGGCACGTGGCCGTCTCGATCCTGTCGAGCGCCGGGCTGCCGGCGAGGAGCGCCACGGTCTGCGTGGGGCCGCCGTGGCCGGCGAGTCCGCCGAGCTTCGGCGCGGTCACGCCCGTCTGGTCCGACCCGACGAACAGGAACCCGCACCCGGTGAGGTCGCCGAACAGGTTGAACCCGTCGGAGACCCCCGACCCCTGACAGTTGGGCCCGGTCGTGGCCGTGTTCAGGGCGAGGATCATGCCCTCGGAGTGGGGGCTGCCCTGCTGGACCTGCATCCCGCCGCCGCCGGCGAACGCGTTCGTCCCGGAGGCGGTCACCTGATTGCGGACGATGGTGACGAGGTGCAGGTCCAGGGTGCCGTCGACGACCTCGATGCCGCCGCCCGCCGAGTCGGGGCCGTTCCCCCCGCTGGAGTCCGCCGAGTTCAGGGTGATCGTCGAGTTCAGGATCACGTCCGCCGTGTCCGCCTCCAGGTCGATCCCGCCGCCGAGGGCCTCCGCCGACGCCGGCTGCGAGATCGCCGACGCGTGGTTGTCGCTCACGGTCGACGACCGCAGGACGAGATTGCCCTGCGAGATGGTCTGGATGCCGCCGCCCCCGCCGAATGCGGCCGACCCGTCCGATGCCGATTGGGCCTGGTTGTGGTCGATCGTCGACCTCGAGACGGTCAGCGGCCCGGTTGTCCGCACCCCTCCACCCTCGGCGATGGCGTTCCCGCCGGTCGAGGTTGCCGTCAGGAGAGTGTCGGCGATCGTCGAGGCGCTCAGGGTGGTGCCGGTGCTGCCGATGTTGACAGCTCCCCCTTGCGCCGTCGCCGAGGTGGCACCGTTTGCCACGCCGGCCGTGTCGAGGACATCCGTCGACGCGATCCCGATCGGGGCGGCGTTCGCGTGGGCGTTGATCGCGGCGCCGAACAGAAATGCCGGGCCCGTCTGCGCGTCGGCCTTCGCGTGGTTCCCCTCGAACGTCGATCCGGCCACCTGCGCGGAACCCGAATGCGTCATGAGGACGTCGACGGCCCCGCCCTCGGCGATGGCGGCATCGTCGACCGAGGTCGCGGTGGCGAAGTTCTTCGCGAAGGTCGAGTCGGTGACGAGCAGGTCGTTGGCGGTGGAGATCTGCCAGAACAGGGCACCACCCTTCGCCGTGGCGCCCTGCTGGGTCGGCGCCAGTGAGCGGTTGAGCTTGAAAGCGGTGCCGGTGATGGTCACGCCGGAGTTGGCCGCGAACACGCCCCCGCCGGACGCGTTCCCGACGGTGCTTTCGTTGCCGGCGCGGGCGACGTTCGAGGCGATGACCGACTTCTCGATGGTGAGCGATCCGAGCAGGACCGCCAGCCCGCCGCCCTGCGCCGCCAGCGGGGCCCCACTCCGCGAGATCGCGGAGTTGTCCGAGATCGTCGAGTCGCGGACGGTGAGCACGCCCTTGCTCATGAGTACGCCGCCGCCGGCGGCCCCGTTCAATCCCTCCGCGGTGTTGCCGCGCACCGTGACCTGATCGAGGGTCAGCGCACCGCCGTCCTGCGCCGAGATTCCGGCGCCGAACGGCCCGAAGCCGCCCGTGATCACGAGCGAGCGCAGGTGCACCTGCCGCGCGCCGTTGATCAGGAGCGTCGTGCCCGCGTTGTCGGCATCGAGCGTCGCCGTGGGGTCGCCCTTCAAGGTGAGGTTCTTGGAGATCCCGAACGCCCCGATGCAGGTTCCCTTGATGAGGATCGTCGAGCCGGGAGCCGCGTTCTGGAGCTTGGGCTGCAGCGGGACGTGATCGCAGTCGACCGAGATGGTGGTGGCCCCGGCCGCGGGAAGCTGCGGGGCCACCGCGCCCGTGATCGCGAACAGCGCCGTGCAGGTGGCCAACCGCCTCGCCCTCATCGCCGCGCCTCCCTCGGCTCCGATGTCGCTCGGCCCCCTCGCGGTCACCGGTGTAACCGAACCCGGGCGGCCCGCGCAATGTGTCGTTCAGCACCGGCACGCGCCGGATTCGTTCGTGTCGGCGGGGCTGGCTACCATGCGTGCATGGACTGGAAGCTGGAACTCGTACCCGTCCCGGTGACCGACGTCGACCGGGCGAAGGCGTTCTACGTCGACCAGGTGGGCTTCAACGCCGACCACGACGCCACCGTGCACGAGGGTCTGCGGTTCGTGCAGCTCACGCCGCCGGGCTCCGCCTGTTCGATCGTCATGGGGGTCGGGATCACCGAGATGGAACCCGGCTCGCAGCGGGGGCTGCAGATGGTCGTCGACGACATCGAGGCGGCCCGGCAGCACCTGCTGGACCGCGGCGTCGAGGTCAGCGAGGTCGACCACCAGCCGTGGGGCGACTTCGTGTTCTTCGCCGACCCGGACGGCAACACCTGGTCGGTGCAGTACATCCCGCCGCGCGAGTAACCGACGGGCGGGCGGTCGCGGATGGGGGCGATGTGATGCGGGCGGTCCGGCTGCACCCGCCGGGCGGCGTGGACGGGCTGCGGGTGGAGGAGGTCGACACACCCGCGCCCGGGCCGGAGGACGCGCTCGTGCGCGTGCACGCGGCGGCGATCACGCGCGACGAGCTGGATTGGCCGACCGACCGGCTCCCCGCGATTCCATCGTACGAGTCGTCGGGGGTCGTCGAGGCCGTCGGTCCTGACGTCGAGGACGTCGCGCCCGGCGACGAGGTGTTCGCATTGCACGGGTTCGAACGTGACGGCGCGGCGGCCGAGCTCACGGTGGTCGCGGCCGCGTACCTGGCGCCGAAGCCGTCGTCGATGGGCCACGTCGAGAGCGCGGCGATTCCGCTCGCCGGCCTGTCAGCGTGGCAGGCGCTGTTCGACCACGGTCGGCTCGCCGAGGGCGAGCGGGTCCTGATCCACGGCGCGGCCGGCGGGGTCGGCGGGTTCGCCGTGCAGCTCGCCCGAAGCCGCGGCGCCCACGTGATCGGCACGGCCTCGACGCCGAACGTCGACGTCGCCCGGGATCTCGGCGCGAACGAGGTCGTCGACCACACGACGATGCGGTTCGAGGACGCGGTCGAACCCGTCGACCTCGTGTTCGACACGGTGGGCGGCGAGCTGCTCGCCAGATCTCCCGCCGTGCTGAAGCCCGGCGGCAGGCTGGTGTCGATCGCCACCGACCCCCCGGCGGGCTCGGGCGGCGTGTACTTCGTCGTCGAGCCGAACCGCGACCAGCTCGCCGGCCTGGCCCGCATGGCAGACGCCGGCGACCTCCGCGTGCGGATCGACGTGGTGTTCGCCCTGGGGCGGGCGAGGGAGGCGTTCGAACGGAGCCTCGAGCCGGCAAGTCGGCGGGGCAAGATCGTGCTGCGCGTGCGGGAGGATTGGTGATGGAGCTCGACGAACGCCGTTCCCTGCTTCGATCCCTGCACGTCCGGGGGAACCCCCTCGTGCTGCCGAACGCCTGGGACGCCGCCTCGGCGCTGGCCGTCGTGGAGGCCGGGTTCGCCGCGGTGGCGACCAGCAGCTCCGCCGTGGCCGAGTCCCTGGGGTACGAGGACGGCGAGGGCGCGCCCGCGGCGGAGATGTTCGCCGCGGCCGCGCGGATCGCCCGCGTGATCGACATCCCGCTGACCGTCGACGCCGAGGCCGGGTACGGCATGGCGGCCGACGAGTTCGTCGATGCCCTGAGCGCAGCCGGGGCAGCCGGGTGCAACTTCGAGGACACCGACCACGCAACGGGATCGATCACCGACGCGGCGACGCAGACGGCACGGCTCGCCGCGATCCGCGCGGCGGCGGGCGACGGCGGCCTCGTCCTCAACGCACGCGTCGACGTGTTCCTCCGGAACCGGTCGACGCCCCAGGCCGAGCTGCTCGACGAGGGCGTGGAGCGGGCCCGGGCCTACCTCGGCGCCGGGGCCGACTGCGTGTACCCCATCTTCCTGTCCGACGACGAGGTGATCGGGCGGTTCGTCGAGTCGGTGGGCGGCCCGGTGAACATCCTCGCCGGCACGGGAGCGCCCGACCGCGACCGGCTGGCCGAGCTCGGCGTCGCCCGGATCAGCTACGGCGCGGGCCTCCACCACCGGGTGATGTCGCACTTCGCCGACCTGCTCGCCGCGATCCCGAGGTAGCGCCACCGGGGAATTCGACGCCGTCGGGGCGCGTTTCAGGACCAAGACCCCGAAACCCCCGGAGTGCAGCCATGGCCACGAACTGGAACCAGCAGATCATCGACGAGTTCCGCGCGAACGAGGGCCGCGTCGGCGGCCGGTTCGAGGGCAGCACCCTGCTGCTGCTCCACCACACCGGGGCGAAGACGGGCATCGAGCGCGTGAACCCGCTCGGCTGCCAGGCGCTCGAGGGCGGCGGCTGGGCGGTCTTCGGCTCGAGGGGCGGCGCGCCGACCAACCCCGACTGGTTCTACAACCTCAAGGCCAATCCCCGCGCGCGGATCGAGGTCGGGACCGAGACCCACGACGTGATCGCGCGGGTCGCCGAGGGCGAGGAACGCGACCGCATCTGGACCCGGCAGAAGGAGCGCGTACCCGCCTTCGCCGAGTACGAGCGCACGACCGGACGCGAGATCCCGGTCGTGATCCTCGAACCCGTCGACGAAGCAACGGATACCGCCCGCTCCGCCTGATCCAGCTCAGCGGGTCGTGACCACCACGACCTCGTCGTCGTGCGTGAGGTCGAGACGTTCGTCCTTCCGGGGGTTGAGCACCACGACGCCGTCCGACGCACGTCGGTACCCGAGCGGGCTCTCCCGGAAGTGGTTCCCGGCGGCGCACACCTCGGCGAACGTCACCGGCCCGTTCGGCGCGAACCGCCCCGCCGGCCGCAGCACGATCGACGCGCCCTCCGCATCGAACAGCTCGTCGAACACCTCGCGCAGCTCGGCCCGTTCGGACAGCTGGGCGAGCATGAGGCTCGCCAGCTGGTCGCTCACGATGAAGTCGTCGACGCCGGCCATCTGTGCGATGTGCACGTTCCGTTGGTCGATGACCTCGGCCACCAGGCGCACCTCTGGTGGGTGCCCCTTCGGCCACCGCCGGCGGAGCGCCATCAGCGTGAGCAGCGTGCGCGCGTCGGCGTCGGCCGGCGCGATCCCCTTCCGGTAGCCGAGCAGGATCCCCTGGTCGAAGTCCTCCTCCCCCAGCAGCTCGCCCAGCTGCTCGGGCCCGCCCGGCATCGGCTGGACGGCGAACGTCGAGTTCTCGAGGCCGAGGTCGATCGCGGCGTCCACCGGGTCGACGAGCGTCGGGTCGATCACGACCGTGAACCGCGAACCCGGCGACAGGAACTCGTCGAGCTCCTGCAGCACGCGCGGCGCGAGCGGGCTCCACCCGACCATGAGGATGCGCTGGGGCGGCTCCGGGTCGGGGTCGTCGCCGACGGCCACCTCCGGGACCGGACGCCGCGAGTCGAACACGAACCTCGAGTCGTCCTCCACCAGCGCGACCACCCGGTCGCCGGGTTCGATCACGCGGTCGGGCGAGGGGTTCAGCTCCACGCCCTCCTCCGTGACGAGTCCCATGACGGCGGCCCTGTCGAACGCCTGGAGCGCCTCGGCGTAGGTGGCGCCGTGCAGCTCCGGGAACTCCCGGAGGTACATCTCGTCGCCGTCGAAGTCGAGCAGCTCCCGGAACACCTGCGTCAGGCCGCGCTCGCGGCAGGCCTGCGCCGTGACCTCCGCGATGATGCGGTCGGAGTTCACCGCGAGGATCGCGCCGTCGGTGACCGCCTCCAGCGTGTCGGCCTGCGCCGCCGACTGCATCTCGACCACCACCGGGACGTCCAGGCCCAGCCCGAGCACCGCGAGCGACGCCTTGATCGCACCGGCGTCGCCCTCCTCGCCGCTCATGATGAGGATCGAACGCGCGTCCGCCGCGCCCACCAGCTCGAGGTCGGCCGGGAGTGAGGGGTCGCCGCGGCGCCCGACCAGCCGGGTCGTCCGCATGTCGCCGACGGCGGACCGGAGCGTCTCCTCCAGCTCGGTCTTGTCCATGTCGGCCAGCACGACGATCGCCGCGTCCTTCTCGCTCTCGTTCGCGACGACGAGCTCGCTCACGATCGTGGGCACCCGCGCGGACCACCCGAGGATCACGCTGTGGCCGCGTTCGAGGACATTGCTCCGGCCCCGGCGGAGCTTCTCGACCTGCTGGTCCACGGCCGCCGCGATCAGGCCGATGAGGCTGCCGGCGATGAAGATGCCGGCCAGGGTGACGATGAGCGCGACGATCCGGGCGCCCCACTTGGTGTCGCCGGCGAACGTCCCGCCGTCGAGCACCCGGAGGATCATCTGCCAGAACGCCTCGAGCAGGCCGAGCGGCCCCCCGTTCCCGTTGAACCCCGCCAGCCGCAGGATGCGCGCGACCAGCGCGGCAGCGAACACGATGATGAGCGTGATGAGCCCGAGGTAGCCGATGACGACCCACGCCCCGCGGGACAGGGCGTTGTCGAACCGGTACCGGATCCGGGCACGGATGCCCGATTTCCTCACCGGCCGTTCGATCGGCGTGTCTGTCGCCTTCTTCGCGCGGTACCGGCGGTTGACCGCCTTCGTCTGCCGCCCCCGCCTCGGCGGCGACGGCGATGACGTCCCCGTCGATGAGCTCATCGCTGCACGTTTCCTCCCGCTGCCCGGCCGGCCCCGGAGCCCGGGCTGCTCATTGAACCCTCTCGCCCGGCGGAAGGTCCAGCATCCGGCGTGCGAGGATTCCGTGATGGACGCCGAACGGTGCGAGCGGACGGCCGAGCTCTCGTTCGGGCATCCGGTCGAGACCGTGTTCGAGATGTTCACCCCCGGGGGCGAACGGGCCTGGGCCGACGGCTGGGACCCGCGGCCGATCCATCCCCCCGAGACCGGCGTTCGCGACGCGGTCTTCGAGACCGAGCACAGCGGACACGCGGTGTGGTTCGTCGCCGAGCTCGACCGTTCGAGCAACGTCGTCGAGTACGTGAACTTCGTCGCCGGCGAACGCGTCACCCGGGTGGACGTGGCGTGCGATGCCGTGGGCCCGTCCGAGGCGCGCGTCGTCGTTCGTTACGTCGTGACCGGCCTCTCGGAGTCGGGGAACGCCTATGTCCGGCGGTTCGACGCGCACTTCGACCACGAGATGGGCGAGTGGCAGCGCCTGATCGCCGCAGTGCTCGACGCGGGGGCCTGACCGGGTCCGGCTACGGCGTCGGGACGTGATACGGGGTGGGGTTCGTGAACACGGACGACCCGACCCCCGCCAGCAGCAGGATGAACACGACCGCGCCTACCACCAGCAGGCCGAGGATGACCTTGTCGATGACCCGCTTGCCGGGCATCTAGAGCTTCACCCCGAACGTCTTGAAATACCACAGGGCGCTCGTGATCCAGATGAGCGTCAGCGCCGCGAACAGCAGCCCGCCGAACGTCGGCAGCACCCACTTCGGCCACCGCTTCGTCTCGACCACGATGACCTTGGCGGTGAGCGCCCCGAAGAAGAAGCACCCGGCGATCCCGTGGATCATGATCCGCCGGCCCTCGTTCAGGTGGAACCCCAGCGCCCACAGGCAGTGGTACGCCACCGGGATCGTCAGGAAGAACGCGCCGGTGCCGGCCAGGCGGTGGCCGGTCCGAATCCATCGCGGGCCGCGCTTGCGCCCGAGCTTCCCGTACATCCGCAGGCCGCCCAGCACCTGCCCGATCGCCAGGATGAACGCCGCCGTCGCGAGCCACACCTTGAGCGTGATGGTCTCGGTGAAGAACAGCGTGACCAGGCTCCGGCCGGTCGGGTCGTGGACGCTCCCGTAGATCCCGAGGCTGAGCGCGACGAGCGCGCCGATCGTGAGCGGGATCAGGATCCGGGCCGGGGAGGAACCCGTGCGGGTCGGGGCCGTCGCCGCAGCCGGCATCGGTGGCGGCGGTGGGATCGCAGCCTGCGCCATCTCCGTCCCTTCGGCGGGAGAACCGGACGCGGCGCACGCTAGCCCAACGCGGCGATGGAGCGCAACGCGTCGCCGCCCGCGGGCCTCAGTGGCCGAAGTTCGCGAGCGTGGTGACGATCTGGTCCTCGACGTCCTTGGCGGCGGACTCGTCGAACCCGCCCGACAGGATCGAGAACTCGGCCGCGTGGCCGGTCGCCGTGAGCCCGACCCACCCGGACAGCGCCGAGATGTTGTCGAGCGTCCCCGTCTTCGCCTGGACGTCGATCCCGTGGAGGCGGTGCTCGAGGGTTCCCTCGCCCGGCGTCGCGAGCGTCGAACGCAGCGCCGGGCCCCACGGCTCGGAGTCGGCGAACTGCAGCAGACGAACCAGCCCGAGCGACGTGACTCGGTTCGAGTACGAGAGGCCGGAGGCGTCCTCGGAGGTGGTCGTCACGCCGTGGGACGCCGCCCACGCGTGCATCGCCGCGGCGCCCTTGGCGATCGTCCCCGGCTGGCCCGAGGCCATCACACCGAGCAGCTTGCCGAGCACCTCGGCGTCGAAGTTGATCGAGTCGACGTTCTGGTCCTGGAGGATCTGCCGGAGCGGCGGCGAGCTCACCTGCGCGAGCGGCTGGAGGCCGGCCGGCGCCACGCCGGACTTCGCGTCGCCGATCACCTTGATGCCGCGAGCCCGGAGCATCCGCGTGAGCGCCGCGGCGGCGACCCGTTCGGGCTGCTGGACATGGCGGCCGTCGACCGTGTTCCCCTGATAGGTCAGCGCGGTCGGCATCGCGACCTCCTCGGCGGGGAACTCCGGCTTCCACCCAGGCGCGAACCAGTCGTGGCTGAAGTACTCGGTGCTCCCCCGGACCGAGCCGGAGATCTGCTTGACGCCGGCGTTCTGGATCGCGTCGGCCAGGCGCTGCATGCCCTTGGGGTCCAGGGTCGGGTCGCCGCGGCCGACGAGCCACAGCCCGCCGTGGATGACCCCGTTGGCGTTCACGGCTGCGGCCTCGGCGATGGTCGGGATGGTCGTCTGGGCGCTCGTTCGGTCGAGCAGGGCCATCGACAGCAGGAGCTTCTCGTTCGAGGCGGGGACGTGCGCGGTCGTGTCGGCGTGCTCGTACAGGAGGGCGCCGCCCGAGGCGACCGCGACGCCGACGTTCCGCGAGCCGATCAGCTGGTCGATGTGCACCATCCAGGGGGCCTTGACCACCTGCACGGCGAGCGAGGTCGACAGGCCGTCCGCGTTGTCGGTCGCCTGCGCGTCGGCCGCGCTCCACACGGCCCGCCAGGTCTGCGTGCCCATGTCCGCCCACTGCTCGCAGGCCTGGTACGCGGCGGGCTTGCCGGTCCCCGTGGGTGCGGTGCCGATGGTGGTCCACGTCGAGCCGACCAGCCGCTGGAACTGCACCGCCGTCGCCGGGTGCGGCGGCTGAACGGAAGCCTTCAGCGTCCCGCAGTTCCCGGCGGGAACTCCCTGGGTGGGCCCGGTGAGCACGACCTTGACGGCCACGGGGAGGGCGAGGGCCGGCGAGCTGACCGCCCGTTCGCACGACGCCACCGAGGGGACCCACACGTCGTAGCGCGCCGAGTGCTCCGGCTGCAGCCCGAACACGAACCCGCCGTCGCCGCCCGTCGGCACCGTCTTGATCGCCGTCCACACGCCCCCGGGCGCAAGCGATCGCAGGCGAACCTCCCGGCTCGTCTCGCAATTGATGTCGGGCGAGGAGACCGAGCCGGAGAACTGCACCCAGCCGCCGTCGACGAGGTGCGTCTTGTTCGACTGCAGGGTCACGCTGCTGGACGCCGTGGCCTCGGCGTCCCCGGAGGTGGGCAGGACGAGCACCACCAGCCCCAGGAGGGCGGCGATGGCGAACGGAATCCGACGTCGACGTCGGGCGTGGGCGCCGGGCATGGCCGAAGCATTGTCCCCGCCAACCGGCCGAGCCTCAATACCCGATCCCCGGGCCAGGCACGGAGAATCCCCCGAAATCGTCCCTCCTCGGAGAGCCGCGCAGGGCCGAAGGGCACGGTGGCTAGACTTCCCCTCGTGACCGAGGAACCCGTCGACGCGGCCGGCGGCGAGCCTGCCGACCCCCGCGGGCGCCTCGCCGAGGCGGCTTCGCGCGCGCTCGGCGGGGGCGCGCCCAAGTACCACGAGAAGCTGGCCGAGCAGGGGAAGCTGTTCGTCCGCGAGCGGCTGCGGCTGCTGCTGGACGACGCGGACGGCTTCGCCGAGGAGGGACTGCTGGTCAGCGCGCTGGCCGGCGACCTCCCGGCCGACGGTGTGGTCACCGGCGTCGGCGAGGTGCACGGCCGCCCGGTCGCCGTGATGGCGAACGACCCGACGGTGAAGGCCGGTTCCTGGGGCCCGCCGACCGTCGAGAAGATCATCCGGATCGTCGAGCTGGCCCGCCGGAACGAGCTGCCGATCTTCTACCTGGTCGACTCGGCCGGCGCGCGGATCGACCGGCAGGTCGACCTGTTCCCCGGGCGGCGGGGCGCCGGCAAGATCTTCTACAACCAGGTCCAGGCGTCCGGACGCATCCCGCAGATCTGCTGCCTGTTCGGGCCGAGCGCCGCGGGCGGCGCCTACATCCCCGCGTTCTGCGACTGGGTCGCCATGGTCGAACGCAACGCCTCGATGTACCTCGGCTCGCCGCGGATGGCCGAGGAGGTCATCGGCGAACGCGTGACGCTCGAGGAGATGGGCGGCGCCCGCATGCACGCCGAGGTGAGCGGGAACGGCGACCTGCTGGTTCCCGACGACAAGGCCGCGATCGAGGCCGCCCGCACGTACCTCACGTACCTGCCCCAGTCGTTCGCCTCGGGGCCGGTGGCCGCGGAGGCCCGCTCGCCCGCGCTGCGCGGTTCGCTCGCGGGAATCGTGCCGTTCGAGGAGTCGAAGCCGTTCGACGTCTACGCGCTGATCGCCGGCGTGGTCGACGAGGAGTCGTTCTTCGAGATCAAGCCGGACTGGGCGAAGGAGGTCGTGGTCGGGTTCGGCCGGCTGGAGGGGCAGGTCGTCGGCATCGTGGCGAACCAGCCGATGCACAACGGCGGTGTGCTGTTCGTCGACTCGTCGGACAAGGCGGCGCGGTTCATCTGGCTGTGCGACGCGTTCAACGTCCCGCTGATCTTCCTGGCGGACGTGCCGGGGTTCATGATCGGGTCGGCCGTCGAGCGGCAGGGCATCATCCGCCACGGCGCGAAGCTCATCACCGCCGTCTCCGAGGCCACCGTGCCGAAGTTCTGCGTCGTGGTGCGGAAGGCATACGGCGCGGGGTTGTACGCGATGGCCGGGCCGGGGTTCGAGCCGGACGCGACCATCGCGCTGCCGACCGCGCGGATCGCGGTGATGGGGCCCGAGCCCGCGGTGAACGCCGTGTACTACAACAAGATTCAGGCCATCACCGAACCCGAAGAGCGCGCCGCCTACGTCGCCGCGCGGCGCGCCGAGTACGAGGAGGACATCGACCTGCTGCACCTCGCCAGCGAGAACGTGATCGACGCCGTGGTCGAACCCGACGACCTCCGCGCCGACCTCGCCGGGCGGCTGCGCTTTGCGGCCAACAAGGACCGGCACTTCTCGACGCGCCGCCACGGGGTGCCGCCGGTATGAGCGACGCGACGAGCTTCGTCGACGTCGGGCTCGAGGGCCACGTCGCAACGGTCACGCTTTCGCGGCCGGAGGCGTTGAACGCCCTGTCCGGCGAGATGGCCGACCAGGTCGGGGGCGCGTTCCTCCAGGCGGCCGCGCAGCCGGACACCTGGGTGATCGTGCTGGCCTCTTCCGGGGAGAAGGCGTTCTGCGTCGGGGCCGACCTCAAGGAGCGCAACCAGCTCGACGACCGCGGCTGGCACCGCAACCGCATCTTCGTGAAGGGGATGTTCGAGGCGATCCGCTCGGTGCCGCAGCCGACGATCGCGTCGGTGTTCGGCTATGCGCTCGGGGGTGGCTGTGAGCTCGCGCTGTCGTGCGACCTGATCGTGGCGGCCGACGATGCGGTGTTCGGGCTGCCGGAGGTCCGGGTGGGGATCGTGCCGGGCGGCGGCGGGACCCAGCTCCTCGCGCGGCGCGTGGGCGTCGCGCGGGCCAAGGAGCTGATCCTCACCGGCCGCCGCATCACGGGCGAGATCGCCCACGAATGGGGCATGGTCACGACGGTCGTGCCGCGCAGCGGCCTGGCCCACGCGACGGCGGAGCTGGCCGGCGAGGTGTGCCGCTCCTCCCCCGTCGGCGTTCGCGAGGCGAAGTTCGCGATCGACCGCGGCATGGAGGTGCCGTTGCAGCAGGGCCTCGAGCTCGAGGAGCTTGCCTGGCGCCGCGCCGTGCTGAGCGACGACCGCTCCGAGGGCATCGCCGCCTTCAACGAGAAGCGCGACCCGGACTGGAAGGGCCACTGATCGCCGTCGGGACGCGCCCGCCGCGACGGTGGGGGAACCGAGAAACATGACCAACTCGCTGCCGAGCAGGGTGACCGTTCGAGAGGTCGGGCCGCGGGACGGACTGCAGGCCGAGAAACCGATGCCGGTCGCGATGCGGGCCGGGCTCATCGACATGATGTCGGGCGCCGAGCTGCCGAAGATCGAGGCGGTGTCGTTCGTCTCGGAGAAGGCGGTTCCCTCGATGGCCGGGGCGGCCGAGGTGTGGACGCTGTGCCGGAACCGGCCGGAGATCGTCTACTCGGCGCTCGTGCCGAACCGTCGCGGAGCCGAGGCGGCCGTCGCGGCGGGCGAGCTCGACTCGCTGCAGGCGTTCCTCGCGGCGAGCGACGGCTACAACACGCACAACGTCGGCAAGACGGTCGAGGAGTCGCTGGGCGACGTCGCCGACGTGGTCGCGGTGGCGTCGGCGGCCGACCTCCCCGTCGAGGTCTCGATCTCGTGTTCGTTCGGGGATCCGTACGAGGGGGAGGTTGCGCCCGCGCGCGTGGTGGAGGTGGCGAAGCGGGTGGCCGACCTCGGCGCGGTGGGCGTGTCGCTCGCGGACACCACCGGCATGGCGAACCCGGCGAAGGTGTGGGAGCTCGTGCCGATGGTTCGGGACGCGGTTCCGGACGTGCGTCTCAACTGCCACTTCCACGACTCGCGCGGGTCCGCCCTGGCGAACGTCCTCGCGGCGATGGAGGTCGGCGTGGACGAGTTCGACTCGGCGATCGGGGGGATGGGCGGGTCGCCGTTCGCTCCCGGTCCGAACGGCAACCTGGCCACCGAGGACCTGGTCGCGATGCTCGAGGGCATGGGCGTCGAGACCGGCGTCGACGTGATGTCCCTGTTCACGGCGGCCCGGATGGTGGAGAACATGATCGGCCACCGCCTCCCGGCCCGCGCGTGGCGTGCCGACTACCCCGAGCACGGCTGGGCGGCCCTCCCCCACAACCCGAACCTCCCCGGCTACTGGGCGGAATCGGAAGACGGCGCCGGCTGAGGATCCCCGACGTCGACCGCACGAATGACGAGCAGCGCCACGTCGTCGACGGGAGGGGAGACTCCCCGGGCCGCCTGCAGGGCCTCCTCGATCCGTGCCGCGATGCCCTCGGCATCGCACCCGGCCGCGGCGGCGACCGCACGGCGCAGGGGCTCATCCCCGGGGCCGTCGGCCAGCCTCCGCTCACCGGAGACCGGGTCCACGATCCGTTCGTCGATGGCGCCGTCGGTGTAGATGACCAACGCATCGCCACTCGCGAGGTCGATCGCCGAATCGGCCAGTGAGACCTCGGGGAACAGACCCAGCAGGTGGCCCGGCCGGCCGGCCGCATCGACTCTCCCATCGGCGCGCAGCACGAACGGGAGCGGGTGGCCCGCTGCACACAGGGTGACGCGAACGCCGTCGGCGTTCGGACGCATCCGCAGATAGCAGACCGTGCAGAACCGCTCGTCGATGCTCTGCTCGAGGAGCGACCGGTTCAGCTCCCGGAGCAGCCTGCTCGGCCTCCGTTGGAATCGAGCCAGCGCGCGAAGCGTGTGCCGGACCAGCCCCATGACGGCGGCGGCCTCGGGTCCCTTCCCGCAGACGTCGCCCACCACGGCTCCCCACGTTCCGTCGCCGGAGTCGAAGACGTCGTAGAAGTCCCCCCCCACCTCGTTGCCCTCGCCCACCGGGAGGTACCGGGCCGCCAGGTCGACGTGGGGAATGACCGGAAGATCGGGAGGAAGGAGGCTGCGCTGCAACACCTTGGCGGTGCGGTCCCGTTCCTCGTAGAGGCGGGCGTTGTCGATCCTCACGGCCGCCCGCCGCGCGATCTCCTCCGCCAGCCGCACATCAGGGTCGCCGTACCGGATGTCGGGGTTGGTCGAGAGCAGCGACAGCACTCCCAGGGTGCGGCCCCGCGCCGTCAGTGGAACGGACAGGAAGGACTGGACTCCGAGATCCCGTGCGATCCGGTAGTGCTCCTCGTCCTGGGTGACGTCTCGAAGCATGCGCTCCGAGACCGAGGACGAGACGTGCGGCTCCCCCGACAGGAACGTCCTGGTCACCGGATCGGACATCCCCGGCCGGGGGGAATATTCCCGGGCCAGCCGATCGGCCAGGGCCTGCTTGGACTGGTTCGCGTGGACGGCGGCGACCCGCATCAGGGCGCCGCGCTCATCGGCGATGTCGATCACGCACAGGTCGGCCACCTCCAGCACCATGAGGTTCGCCAGACGGATCAGGGCCGCCGGATACTCGGTGATGACGGCGAGGAGCTCGCTGGCGTCGGAGACGAGGCGCACCCGCTGGCGCGCCGCCTCGGCCTGTGCGCGCGCCTCGTGCTCCCGGGCGAGGAGCTCGGCACGTTCCAGTCGGGCCCGGTTCCTGTCGGTGAGGTCGCGCAACGTCGAGACATGGATCGGCCCGGCTTCCCCATCGACCCTGGCGGCCGTGGCTTCGACCTCGACCACGGATCCGTCCTTGCGCCGCAGCTCGATCTCGCCCGACCACCGGCCTTCGTCGAGAAAGCGCCGGAACTCCTCCTCCGTCCATTCCCGCTGCCCCGCGACCACGTCGGCGACGCGCATCGAGAGCAATTCCGCCCGCTCGTAGCCGAGGAGCTCGGTTGCAGCGTGATTGGCGTCGATGTAGCGGCCGTCTCCATCGGCGACCAGGATGGCGTCCCTGGCGCTCTCGAACAGGGCCCGGTACCTGGCCTCCGCGCCCGCCGAACTCGCCGCTTCGACGGCTTGCACGGCTTCGTCCGGCACGAGGACGTCGCTGAAGAGCGGCAGGCCACCAGGGTCCTTGCGTCTCTCCATGGGTGATTCCCCCGGCCAGGCCCTAGGGTGTGGGGAGCTTACTTCAGCATGATATCAAGGTCAATCCGAAGAAATCCCGCCCCGGGACGCACCCGTCGACGTTCATTGAGGATGTTCTGAATGATTGTTCTGGAAGTTTCGAACCGAATTGACTAGTCTCCTGGAGTGGCTGCGAGCATCTACAGCATCGGGGCGGTTGCCAGGATGGTCGGCGTCCCCACGGCGACCCTGCGGACCTGGGAGGAGCGATACGAGCTCGTCGTCCCCGAGCGGAGCCCCGGCGGGCATCGGCTGTACACGCGCGACCAGGTCGAGCAGCTCCGGTTCGTGCTCCGGCACATCGAGCGGGGGCTGCAACCCGCGGACGCGCATCGACTCCTCGCGGATCGTCTGACTGAGACGCACGACGAGGATCCC
>DATLUW010000049.1:0-5767 GCA_035577825.1 Actinomycetota bacterium
CGGGATCGGCGCGCTCTTCGCCCTGGAGGGCGGCGGGATCATCCCCTCGGCGGCCGGCGGGATGGTGGCCGGCGGCGGCACGCTCGCGGTTCTTCACCCGCGCGAGATGGTCCTCCCATCGGCCATCTCCGGGGGCCTTCAGAGCATGATCGCCCGCGGCGGGGCGAACGACAACGGCGGGGCGACCGGCGGGGACACGCACAACTACGCCATCCACGTCCACGCGATCGACACGCGGTCCGGCGCCCAGTTCCTGATGTCCCACTCCGACGCCATCGCCGCCTCGCTCCACCGGGCGAAGCGCAACTTCAACGCGAGGGCGTAGGGTAGATGAGCACCGACGTCTTCCCGGTCTTCAAGGGCCTGACGTTCTCGGTCGTCAAGACGCCGACGTGGGGCACCCGCATGCAGCGCGCGGTGTCCGGCCGCGAGCTTCGGGTATCGGACTACGCCAACCCGATCTGGAACTTCACGCTGACCTACTCGGTCCTCCACGACGCGACGTTCGGCACGACGTACGTCTCGCCCTACACGGAATTAAGGACGCTGATGAACTTCGTCAACGTCCACCGGGGGGCGTGGGACACGTTCCTGTTCGACGACATCACCGACGACACGGTCGTCGGCGGGGCGATCGCCACGGCGGACGGCGTCAACTCGGGCTACGGGCTCGTCCGCGCGCTCATCCCCGGGGGGTTCAAGGAGCAGATGTTCGCGCCACACACGGTTTCTGCGGTCTACCTGGACGGGGTCCCGACGAGCGCCTACACGCTGGACTCGAACACCGGCGTGATCACCTTCACGTCGCCCCCCAGCGCGGGGGTCGCGATAACGGCGGACTTCACCTACTACTTCCGGGTGAGGTTCGCCGCCGACCGGCTGGACTTCGAGGAGTTCTACCACAACTTCTGGGAAGTCAAGCAGCTCAAGCTGGTCTCGGTGGTCCTGTGAAGCCCGCCCTCGCCGCGGTCCGGACGCTGCTCGATAACTGGGACCCGAGGTCGCAGATCCAGATCGCCGACCTCTACACGTTCACGCTGGTGACCGGGGAGGTCCTCCACTACTCGGGTTTCCAGACCGCGCTCCAGGCGCCCGCGCCGGAGACGACGACCCCGCTGATCTACTTCGCCCTCGGGCCGGTCTTCAACCGGACGAAGACGAAGACGATCATCGGGACCCAGGTTGACCAGATCGAGATCGACATCTACGCGGGAACGACCGACCTGATCGGCACGCTTACCTGGCAGAACGCCTTTCACGCCGGGTTGTTCGACGGGGCCTACTGCGAGGTCCTGCGCGTCTTCATCTCCGCCGGCACGGTCGTCGGCACGGTAACGTGGTTCTACGGCCGGACCTCGGACGTCGAGGTGGGACGGACCCAGATCAAGCTGAAGGTCTCGTCGCTGCTGGACCTGCTGACGGTCCAGATGCCGCGGCGGCTGTACCAGGCGGGGTGCAACTTCGTCTTCGGGAACCCGATGTGTGGGTACGACCGCGTCAACGGCAAGAACGCCCTGGGGGTGAGCACGGGCATCGGGCAGCAGTCGATAACCGCCCAGTCCGGGTCCAGCCAGGACTCGATCCACACGACCTTCGCGCCGGGGGTCGCGACGTCGTACGACAAGGGGACGATCACGGGGACTTCCGGGGCGAACGCCGGCTACTCGCGCACGATCGGGAAGCTCGACGCGGGGGTCATCTACTACCTGAAGCCGTGGTTCTTCCCGGTAACGGTCGGGGACGGGTTCAACCTGCTCCCGGGGTGCGACCTGACGCTGCCGACGTGCACGAACACGTTCAAGAACGACGAGCGGTACGGTGGCTTCCCGTACATCCCGCCACCCGAGACCGCGGTCTAAAATGAACACCGCCTCCCTCCGCGCCGCCGTCCTCCGCGAGGCCGAGACGTGGCTCGGCACGCCGTACCACCACGCCGCGCGGATCAAGGGCGCCGGGGTGGACTGCCTGACCTTACTCGCCGAGGTCTACGCCGCCGCGGGCGTCATCGCGCCGGTCGCCGAGATCCCCTTCTACCGCCTGGACTTCATGCGCCACCAGACCGACGAGACCTACTTGAACGGCCTCCTAGCGCACGGGCACGAGGTCGCCGCCCCGCTCCCGGCCGACGTGGTGCTGTACAAGTGGGGCCGGGTATTCTCGCACGGGGCGATCGTCGTCGCGTGGCCCCGGATCATCCACGCTTCGCCGAGCCGGTCCGGGGTCATCTGGGCGGACGGCACGCAGGGGCGCCTGGCGGGCCATCAGATGAAGTTCATCTCCCCGTTCGCCGACGAGGCGGCCTGATGCCCTCCCTCTTCAAGCCCCTCAAGCCGTTCCTCCAGACGAATGCCTGGCAGCACCAGAACCTCAACTCGCTCCAGTACAACACGTCGATCGCCGGATCGGTCATCCCGATCATCTACGGCAAGACGCGGCAGTCGATCAACCTGATCGGGTTCGGTAACTTCTCCGGCCCGCAGGGCAAGAAGGGGAAGGTCACCCAGCTGCCGATCACCGGAACGACCCAGAACGCCAAGGGCGGCAAGGGCGGGGGCGGAAGCAAGAAGGGCGCGACGGGCAAGAAGAGCCAGGACTTCTCGATCGACGTCTCGTTCGGCATCTGCCAGGGGCCGGCCAACATCGAGCCCAATAACTTCGTCTGGGCGAGCGCCGGGGTCGCGTTCTTTCAGTCCGTGGGCCTCAACCTCTACACCGGGGCGGACGGCCAGGCGCCCGACCCGGTGATGGTGGGCCTGGGCCAGGTCGTCGGGTACTCGGGGACCCTCTACGTCACCGGCACCCCGATGGATCTGGGCTCGAGCCCGGTGCTGCCGAACCTGAGCTTCGAGGTCACGGGCTTCCTCAGTGGGACCGGCGGTACCCAGTTCGCGTTCGACGCGGACCCCGCGCAGGTCGTCGTGGACTTCTTGTCCAACGCCCGCTACGGCGCGGCCTTCCCCGCGGCGAACATCGCGGCGGACATCGACACGGTCTACGGTGACTACTGCATCGCCGCGCAGCTCCCGATCTCGGTCTCGCTGAACGTTCAGAACATGGCTCACGAGTGGCTCGCGGGGCTCGCTAAGAACACGAACTCGGCGATCGTCTGGTCAGGGAAGATCCTAAAGATAATCCCCTACGGCGACCTCCCGCTCGCGGCGGGAAACGTGAGCTGGACCCCGAACGTGACGCCGGAGTACGACCTCGACGACGACGACTACCTGCCGTGGTCGCCCCACCTGGACGTCGACGCGCCCCAGGAGGGTCAGGAGGACCCGGTGTTGATCACCCGGTCCAACCCGGCGGACGCGGTCAACTGGCTGACGATCGAGTACCTGGACCGGAACAACTTCTACAACGCGACCGTGATCGCGGTCTTCGACCAGCTGTCCATCGACCTCTACGGGATGCGCTCCGGGGAGAACCTCCAGGGCCACATGTTCTGCAACGCGGCCTCGGCCCAGATCTCGGCCCAGCTATGGTTACAGAGATTGCTGTACATCCGCAACACCTACAAGTGGCAGCTCGGCTGGCAGTTCGCGCTGCTGGAGCCGATGGACATCGTGCTGCTGACCGACTCGCGGTCTGGTCTGAGCAAGCAGGCCGTCCGGATCACCTCGATCGAGGAGAACGAGAACGGGGATTTGACCTTCGAGGGCGAGGAGCTCGCGATCGGGGCCGGGTTCGTGCCGCCGACGACCCCGCTGCTCATCGAAAGCACGCATACGGCGGGGGTGTTCTTCGACGCCAGCTCCGGCGAGGGGCTCAACCCGAGCGAGGGGGTCGCGTGGCACTTCGACCCCCTGACGACCGTTCACCTCAACGACTACATCTACGTCGCCGTGGGGTGCGCGGGTCCCGCCGGGGGTGCGACGCCGATCGTTGCCTCGATAACCAGCACGACCGGGCTCATATTCACGAAGGTCACCGGCGAGGGCTTCACCAACGTACCCGACAACCAGTGGCAGAACCTGGAGCTGTGGCGGGCGTTCTCGGCCGGGACGCTGACCAACGAGCATCTTACGATAAGCCTGAGCGACGTGGCCGCTCGGGTCATCTGGGGCGCGTTCGCCATAAACGGCGCGAACCCGTCGACGCCCCAGGACCCGGACCTGTCGCTCCCGGCCCACAACAGCACCAACGCGGGCACCGGTCCGACCGTCACGATCAGCACGAGCCACGACCAGGACGCCATCATCTGGGCGGCGATCGGTCAGGGGATCTTCTCCGGGAACCTTGGCTGCCCACCCAACCTGGCCGCCATCCCGGGGCACCTCTATCCCATCGTACCTTCTCCGTTCTACGCAGTTCATCCCCCCGTGTCGGCAAACCTGTGCATGAGCATCTTCGTCAAGATCACCCCGAACGCGCAGACGGCGCTCACCCTTACGGCGCTCCAGCCCAACTCCGGGGTCTGCATCGCCACCGCAACGCAGGGATCGTGAGCTGATATGCCCCTGTCACCAGTAGCGCCGAGCGGCGTCGGTACCGCGTTCGTCTACCCGGTGCAGACGTCCTCCGGGATCGGCATCATCGCCCAGCTCAACGCCCTGCCGGGCGACGTCAACCCGCCGATCATCTTCGAGCCCGGGCCGCAGCTGACCAACGACCGCGCGCAGGTCTTCGTAATCGTCACGGGGGCGTCGTTAGACTGGGGCGGGTGCATCGTCAACCTGTCGCTTGACAACACGACCTTCGGCCCGGTCGGGACGATCATGAGGGGCGGCATCCAGGGAGTAACGACGGCGACCTTCCCGTCCCACGCCGACCCGGACACGGTGGACACGCTGTCCGTCGACATCAGCATGAGCGACGGGCAGATCATCGCCGGGACGGTAAACGACGCCGACCACGGGGTCACGCTGCTGTACGTCGGCGGGGAGCTGGTGTGCTACACCGCCGCGACGCTGACGAGCGCGTTCAACTACGACCTGGATACCTACATCCGGCGGGGGTTCTACGGCTCGCCGATCGGGAGCCACGGCGCGGGATCGCAGTTCGCGTTCGTCAGCACGAGCACATTCCAGGAGAACTTCCTGCCCCAGCTGATCGGAACCACGGTCTACTTCAAGTTCCAGTCCTTCAACAACCTGGGCGGCCAGATCCAGGACCTCGGCGCCGTCACGTCCTACCCGTACACCCTGCTCGGCACCGGGTTCACGCCCAAGCCGTGGTACCAGTCCATGAGCTTGGGCGGCGCGTTCACCGACCTCCCCGTCGACACGTGGGACGGCAACTACGAGATATTCGACGTCGAGATGCCGACGGCGGTCACGTTCCCCGCGGGGTTCGCGACGAGCCCCACGCCGGGGTGCGAGGTCGCCCCAAGCACCGACGTCCACCTGACGTTTCAGACGATACACGCGGGGGCGCCGACGACCGTCGGGACGCTGGACATCCTCACCGGGGCAACCACGGGCGGCTTCACGGTCGCGGCGGGCTTCACGGTCCCGACCGGCGACCGGCTCAGGTGTTACGCCCCGGCGGGGGTCGACTCGATCCTCGTCGGCCTGTTCGCGACCATCGTCGGCACCAGGACGATATAGCATGCCAGCACCGACCATCTACTTCGCCGCCGGGGAGGACGAGGCGTTCACGACCACCGGCACGACGTCGGTGGACACGACGTCCACCCACCGGCGGACCGCGTACTGTCGGTGCGGGCTGCTGGCCCCGGACGGGTTCAGCTACTGGGACACCGGCGCCGTGATGAGCGTTGCCAGCGCGTGGTTCCACGCCCGCGCGTGGGTGCTGTTTAACTCCGGCG
>DATLUW010000050.1:0-3089 GCA_035577825.1 Actinomycetota bacterium
TACGGGTCGGGGGGGATCTCGAGGACGTCGTACACGATCGCGGACGCCCCGATCACGAGCATCACCGAGAACGGATACCGCCGCCGAACGGCGAGCGGCAGCGTCCCGAGCGCCATGAACATCACCGTGAGCGGTCGGTCCGCGCCGCCGCAGACGCAGTGGATCGTCGACATCTCGACGAGGGTCAGCGCGAACAGCGCCAGCGCGAGCGCGGTGTCCGCGATCAGCGGATCCGCGGTCCGGACCCGCTCCCACAAGCTGCCGGAGCTCTCCACGGGGCCACGATAGGTCCGGCGCGATCCGCCCGCATCAACCCCGAGGTTGACCCCCTTGGACGAGATCTCCTGGGCGTCAACGGGGTCGGTATTCCTGGAGGTTCCTGCGAGTCAACGGGGTCGGCGTTCGAGGAGATTTCCTGAGTGTCACCGGGGTCGGTTGCCATCCGGGCGCCCACCCGGTTGGATGCGGCGGCGTCGTGACACCTCCCTGACCCCCCCTTCCGGGTCGAAGGCGGTGTCGAACTCCGGGGGAGGATCTTCGATGAAGCGAACCGCGATCGCACTGCTCGCCGTCGTTGTGACGCTGCTGGCGGGGGGCACGACCGCAAGCGCGGCGCCCACGCCGCCGGGCACCGGCATCCGCACCGCGCCGGTCGCGGCGCCGCCGTCCGTCCCGTCGGTCGGCCCGGCGCTCGTCGACGCCGCGCTCGCTGCGTCCGGCACGGTCGTCCGGACGGCGCCCGGTGTGACGGTCACCCGTGTGGTCGTCCCCGGGAAGGGAGGCGTCCCGACCACGCTGTACCGCGTCCGCGTGGCCGGGCGGTTCCCGCCGCGTGCGCTCCGGTACGTGGTGCGCTCAGGCGGCACGCCGGTCGGTTACGGCATCCCGACGCCGAGCGGGCTCGCCGTGGAGGCCGTGACGCGTTCGACCGCGCCGCTCTCGGCCGACGTGACGGCCGGACCCGAGATCACGTTGCCGACGGGGCCCGCTGGGCCGTCCACGCCGGTACCGACGGCCGCGGAACGGCAGCTGCCGAACGGCCCGCTCGCGGTGGCCCGCGCGGAGTACGACTTCGGCGACCAGGCCTGGCGGCCGCCCGGCCTCCGCGGCAAGGTCGAGATGCGCGCGGACGTCCACTACCCGAAGGGCCTCCCCGGAGGGCCATACCCGCTGGTGATGTTTCTCCACGGCAACCACGCGACCTGCTTCAAGGGCAGCCACGCCGACTTCCGCTGGCCGTGCCGTCCCGGCTGGAAGCCCATCCCGAACTACCGCGGGTACGACTACATCGCGTCGCGGCTCGCGAGCTTCGGGTTCGTCGTCGTATCGATCAGTACGAACGGTGTGAACGTGCTCGGCAGTCGCTTCGACGACACCGGCATGCGCCAGCGCGGCGAGCTCGTCGAGCGCCACATCGACCTGTGGCGGCGGTGGACGACGGTCGGCGGGGGGCCGTTCGGGAACCGGTTCGCCGGCAAGATCGACCTCACACGCATCGGCACGATGGGCCACTCGCGCGGCGGCGAGGGCGTCGTGTGGAACACGGTCGTCGACCGGGAGCGGGCGCATCCATATGGCATCAAGGCGGTGTTCGCGATCGCGCCGGTCGACTTCACACGGCAGCTCATCACCGACGTGCCGTTCGCGGTGGTCCTGCCGTACTGCGACGGCGACGTGTCCGACCTCGAGGGCGTGCACTTCTTCGACGACTCGCGCTACGCGGTGCCCGGCGACCCGACGCCGAAGGCCACCGTCACCGTCATGGGGGCGAACCACAACTTCTTCAACACGATCTGGACGCCGGGGAGCGGCTATCCGGACGCGTTCGACGAGGGCGCGCCGCTGTGCGACGGCCGGCTGCACGCGGGCCAGGAGCGGAAGGTCGGCTCGACCTACGTCGTGGACTTCTTCCGCCGCTACCTGCAGGGCGTCGGATCGCTCGATCCGGTGTTCACCGGCGCCGCCACGCCGTCGGGGATCGCGCCGGCGAAGACGCTCATCAGCTACCTGGCGCCCGACACGCCCGACCGGCGCCTCGACGTCGACCGGTTCACGTCGCCGAACTCGATGGGGATGGGCGCGCTCGGGCCCGTCACCGCGAAGAACCTGGCCGTCTACGGCTGGTGCGCCGACACCTTCGACCGAACGTGCGTCCCGGGGAAGCGGTCGTTCGTCGACATCCACCTGCCGGGGCTGTCGCAGGGGGTGATGGGATCGTCGGCGTTCGAGGAGCACCGCCAGCAGGTGAGGTTCACGCTGCCCGGGACGGACGTGTCCGGGTTCGACGCGCTGCAGTTCCGGGTGGGCCCGAACCCGGGCTACGCGACGTTCCTCGCCCGCGGTCAGCGTGCGGTGCACCTGCAGGTCGTGCTCCGCGACGGCGCCGGGCACGTCGCGGTCGTGTCGTCGACCTCGGTGGGCGACGCCGCCCTGGTGGTGCGGTTCGGACGGTTCTCGCACTTCATCCTGAACCAGGTCCGGTTCCCGCTCTCCGCGTTCGCCGGCGTGGACTTCACCGACGTGACGTCGATCGAGGTCCTCTTGCCGAGGAACGGTGCCAGCGTGCTGGACGTCGCCGACATGAACTTCACCGCCGGCGGGTAGCCCCGGCGATTCGCGTCACGCGTCGAGCTTGGCGAGGAGCTCGGCGCGGGATCGTTCGACGCGTTCGATGCGTTCGCGAACCGATTCGAGCGCGCCCTGGAGGCGGGCGACGTCCTTGGCCGACTGCCGGGCGTCGGCGCGGTCGGTCGGCGCGTCGCTCACGACGGCGTCCCGCTGGTAGTCGTCGAGCAGGTGCGAGTGCATCTCGAGCTCGCCGCGCGTGAGCTCCTCCTCGCGGCGGAGCCGCGCGAGCTCGTCGTTCAGCTTGAACAGCCGCTTCTCGGTCCGGCGCACGCACTGCAGCATCCCAGGCGCGGCCGGTGGTCAGCGGGGGACGAGCCGGTACGACGAGACCGAGTCGTCGCCGAACTCGGCCACCCACAGCACGTCGCCGACCGGCACCAGCGCCCGCGTCCCGGCCCCCGTGACGAACGCGCCGTCGACCGCGTTCGTGTCCGGGTCGATGCGGTAGACCTCGCCGGCGT